>CAYUZM010001334.1:0-1711 GCA_964449665.1 uncultured Solibacteraceae bacterium | reverse complement strand
GGGAAATCAAGGCCAACCGCGGTCTCCTCACCACGAGTTCGTCGGTGCGAGAAACCAAGACATATACCATCAAGAATGTCGATGCGAAGGCGAAAACGCTCATCATTGAGCATCCCGTTCGGCCCGGCTACAAGTTAATCGGCATGACCGCCACCGAAAAGACGCCCACGGCCTACCGCTTCCAGGTGGCCATGCCCGCGGCGGTGGAAACGAAGTTCGCCATCGAAGAGGAACGGCTCCTGCAGCAGACGCACTCGATCACCAACCTCACGCCCGACTTCCTGGGCCAGTTCACCAGTAACCGGACGATCTCCGCCGCCGCCCGCCAACAAATCCAAACTCTTCTCGACAAGAAGCGCGAACTCGTGGAGACCAAGCGCTCCGAGCAGGATGCCGCCAAGCAGCTTGAGGAGATGTTCCGCGATCAGACCCGCATCCGCGAAAACCTGGCCGCGCTCAACCGCGTCACCGGCCAGCAGGAGCAGGTGCAGCGCTACTCGCGCGAACTCGCCGACCAGGAGGCCAAGCTCTCCGCGCTGCGCGACCAGCAGGCCCAATTGCGGAAACGCGGCGCTGCGTTAGAATCGGAAATCGCCGCGCTGGTAGAGAAAATGGAGTTCTAACGGAACCGAGCCGCGGCCAACACTTCCCATGAAACTGATTCGCTTCTCCCACGACGGGGCCGTTCATGCCGGCCTCGTCACCGCATCCGGCATCGCCCCTGTCACTGAAATCAACGCCCGCACCGGCGGCAACGCGCCCAACGATCTGCTCGAGATCATCCGCCAAGGCGCCGCGGCGCAACTCAATGCCGAAGGCGTGGCCACGCTGCCCTTCGACAAGGTGCGTCCGCTGGTGCCGTTTCCGATTCCGCCCAAGATCTGGTGCATCGGCCTGAACTACCACTCGCACGCCGTCGACATCAACGCCGTGCAGCCCGAAGAGCCCGGCAGCTTCATGAAGCCCGCCTCGTGCATGTTCGAGCCCGGCGGCGACATCCTGCTGCCGCCCACCGACATCACCAACGACGTCGATGCCGAAGGCGAACTCGGCGTCATCATCGGCAAGCGTTGCCAGTACGTGCCCGCCGATCACGTGAAAGACGTCATCTTCGGCTACACCACCACGCTCGACCTCACCGCGCTCGACGTGCTCTCCAAGAATCCGCGCTACCTCACACGCTCCACGAGCTTCGACACCTTCTTCAGCTTCGGCCCAGTCATCGTCACCGCCGACGAGATTGCCGATGTCGATGGGCTTGAGGTGATTACCGAACACAACGGCCAGGTCTTCTCGCGCGACTTCGTCCGCAATATGCGTACGCGCCCGTTTGAGCTGGTGCGCTTCCACTCCGACTACCAGACGCTCCACCCCGGCGACCGCATCTCCACCGGCTGCCCCAAAGGCGCGCGCAACAAACCCGGCGACCGCGTGCGCGCCCGCATTGCAGGCGTGGGCACCATTGAAGCCAACGTGAAGCAGGGCGAGAAGAAGCCGCTCTACTGAGCGCCATCCCCCTTACCGCTGCGCCGCTTCGCTGGCGATGCGCTTTCGCAGCACATCCTTCGCACGCCCAGCCAATTCGCGGCACGCGCCTGGATCGATCATCGAGCCGGGCTTCCCTTGTTGTTCCCGCGCCTCCAGACGCTCCCACAATCCCGCCGCCTCCGGATGCGCGGTCAGCAAAATGCCGCACTTCACCGTGCTCAAG
>CAYUZM010001333.1:0-1714 GCA_964449665.1 uncultured Solibacteraceae bacterium | reverse complement strand
GCCGCCGCGCGGCGCGCCCGGGGCGTAACGTCCAGCGGTTTCCCTTCGAGAAACGCCGCCACGCGCAGGTGATCGAGAATCTCGCTCTCCATGATGGCCGACCGCTCGATGGACACCGCCAGCCGGTCCACGCGTTCCGCGTAGGCGCCCGCGGCCAGCATCGCCGCGCCGGCGGCCGCCAAAACGTAGCTGAGATTCGCGCGCATCAGAATGTCTGCCCCAACGAGAAGTGAAACTGGAACCGGCTCAAACGTTGCATGACGAACTCGCCCTGGTTGTTGATCAACTGCTCGCGCGTTCCGCGAAATCCAAAAAAGCTCGGCGAGTTCGGGACATAGGCCAGATCCAGCCGCACGGGCCCGATCGGCGTCCGGTAGCGCACGCCCATCCCGATGGCGTGCACCATGTAGTCGAACTCGGTCACGCCCGGCTGCTTCCAGCGGAACGTTACGTTATTCAGGCTGCTGAACACGTTGCCCATGTCGTGAAACGCGACGCCCCCCAGGTTGTCGCCGAGCAGTGGAAACCGCAACTCCACGTTGTTGGTGAGCAGCGCCGCTCCACCCACCGGAAAGCCCGTCGCCAAGTCGCGCGGCCCGGCCTGGTTCTCCGGGAACCCGCGATGGGTCGACGAGCCGCCCGAGTAGTAGCGCTCCGGGAGCGGAATCGGTTCGCGGACGCCGGTCCCAACCCCATCCGCGCCCACCGCCGCCATCGGGTTCATGTTGTACTGCCACCCGAATGTTGTCGACCGCGCCACAACCACATCGTGGAACACGCGGTGATAGCTCGAATTGCGGGCCAGCAAACGGGCATAGCGCGTGCTTCCGCCAAAGGCGTTGCTCGCTAGCCCAATGTCCACGGAGTTGTAATAGCCGCGGCGCGACTCGATCGGGTCGTCGCGCCGCTCCTGTATGAACGTGCCGCTCAGAATCCCCACGCGCACCGGCAGCGAAAACACCGGAATTAACTCCGGGTCGATGTTCAGGCTGTTGGCGTCCACCGTGTTGCGCCGGTAGGTAAAGCGCGACTGCACGGTGTTGCCGCGCGAGAGCACCTTACTCAACTGCACCGCGCCTTCCTGCCGCCGGCTGGTGAACGTACGGATGTCGCGCGAGAGATCGTTGAATCCCGTGATCGTCAGCGCCAGACCCTCGACGCCTTTGAATTGCGGCGCGAGATAGGTCGCCAGTTGCCGCTGCTGAATGTTGGAAATCCGCGTCTGCACGGCCAGCGTATGCCCGTAGCCGAGAAAGTTCGAACGCGACACGCCGAAGCTCACGCGCGGACTGAACCCCGGGGAACCCGCGGGCGCGTCGAAATTGTTGCCGCCCCCGATGCGCGCGATTTCCGCGCCGAGGCCGAAGTTGAGCGAATACTTGCGCGCCTCTTCCACCTGGAACAGTAGGAACTTGTTCGGCTCCTCGCCGTCCGGATTCTGCACGGCCACGTCTACCCGCGCAAACACGCCCAAATCGTACAACCGGCGCTGGCTTTCGATGATCGCCGACTGCGACAACGGATCGCCGGGCTCCAATTGCAGCCGCTCATACACCATGCCCGGATTCGACGTTTTCAGTCCGCCCACGAGCACGTCGCGCACATACCTCGGCTTGCCTTCGTCCACGCCGACATGGATGCGAACTGACTTCGAACCCGCCACCAGTTCCACGTCCCAATCCAACTCCGCTCCTGGGTAGCCCCTGTTGTGGTG
>CAYUZM010001332.1:0-1714 GCA_964449665.1 uncultured Solibacteraceae bacterium | reverse complement strand
CCCAGTTCAACTCCTTCGGCGGTTCGGCGTCGGCGGGATTGCCGATGCCTTCCGGCTTCATGTTGCCGTAATTCCAGGTGCGCACGAAGGTGACCTGGCCGAGGTCGCCCGACTTCACGATTTCGGCGGCCTTTTGGAAGTGCGTGCCCGAGCGCTGCATCGTGCCCGCCTGCACCACGCGCTTGTACTTGCGCGCCGCCTGCACCATCTTCGTGCCCTCGTCCACGGTGACGCAGATGGGCTTCTCGACATAGACATCCTTGCCCGCCTTGCAGGCCTCCACGGTCATATAGGCGTGCCAGTGGTCGGGCGTCGAGATGCAAACGGCGTCGATCGATTTGTCGGCGAGCACCTCGCGAAAATCCTTCACGCCTTTCGCCTGGCCTTTGGTCATGTCGACCGCTTTATTCAGGTTTGGCTCATACACGTCGCAAATGGAGACCACCTCAACGCTGTCCTGCCGCATCGCATGGGTCAGATTGCCTTGGCCCATGCGGCCCACGCCGATGAAGGCCGTGCGCAAGCGGTTATTGGCGCCCGCCACCTGTCCCGCGAACAGGTTCGTGGTGTAGAGCGAAGCGGCCGACGCGGCGGCTGTGGTTTTCAGGAACGAACGGCGGTCGTTGGGAAGGGAAGAGTCCTGCGGCATAGCGTCTGGATTCTATCAAAGGGAGGCAGCGTGCTCGCGTCTCACGCGAGCACGCACGACGCGCCAATTGCGGCGGCGATCAGGGCTTTGGTGGACCGAAGAGCAGCCGCGCGGCGGCTTCGCCGTATCGCTCAACGACGGAGATGCGGTCCCATTCCGCCTCACTGAGACCGGGGTAGCGCTTCCGGACACCCGCGCGATGGAGCGCAAGCGCGAACCCGGTAAGTTCGCAAACCTGGCGAAACTCGCCGGAGACGGACATCGCCCGGATCGCCTCCAGTTGGAGCCGGGCCGAGCTCGGATCGGTGTCGCTGCCTCCCGGGTGGAACTGCATCGATGGATCGTGTAGTAGCGGCTCACTCCATCCAGTCGCGCAACGGGCGAGACGGCCCCATCCCCGCCAGGCGCTCCTCCACAGCCGCATGGTTGCCCCAAACGACATGGTCGAATTCACCGCGCCCGGCCGCCGACAGAATGGTCTCGCAATACAGCCCCTTGTCTCGCTCGACATAAAAGCCGTACGTGCGGCACGCCACCGGACGGTGCTCATACACCAGGCACGCGCCCGCCGCCGCATCGAGGAGCGGACAACAAATAGGACGCGCGGGCTGCGGCCCCAGCGCCGCTAATCGCTCCAACACCCCGGCGCGAACCAAGGCCGGAAGCGCATCGATGCCCTCGCGCAGCCACTCCCACTCGGGCGGCGTCAGCACCGGCAGCGAGGCCAAATGGCGGCAGCAATGATCGCAGCCTTTGCGGCAGGGGAACTCCGGCTGCGCCGCAACCGTGGCGCGGGCGCGCGAGGCGATCTCATCGTGCAAAACCAGGAGTGCCGGGCGCCCCGTCATCACTTCACCGCCATCACTTCACAACGATATTCACCAGCTTGTCCGGCACCGTGATCATCTTCACCACCTGCTTGCCATCCATATGCTGCTGTACCTTCGGATCGGCCAGCGCGGCGGCTTCCAGCGCGTCCTTCGCCGTGCCGTGCGGAACGGTGACGCGCGCCCGCACCTTGCCGTTCACCTGCACCACCACCTCCACCGAATCCTCTTTCGCCAG
>CAYUZM010001331.1:0-1717 GCA_964449665.1 uncultured Solibacteraceae bacterium | reverse complement strand
CTCCCAACACAACGCAAAACCCCGTCCACGTGCGCGACTTCCAGGCCACCATACTCCCCCAGTTCGGAATCGATCACGAACGCTTCAGCTATGCCTACCAAGGCCTCGACGTCCGCCTCACCGGCGTCGAAAAGGCGTCGGTGGTGAAAGCGATTCTGGCGTGATCCGCCGCGCCGCGGCCGCGCTCCTGCTCGCGGCCTTCGCCGCGCAAGCCGAAATCGCCATCGTCATCCAAACCGAAAAAGGAAACATCGAAGCCGTGCTCGATGAGACGAAGGCGCCCGTCACCGTGGCCAACTTCCTCCGCTACCTCGACGAAGGCCACTACAACGGAGGCCAGTTCCACCGCACCGTGCGCTCCAAATTCGACAACCAGCCGCAAAACCCCATCAAGATCGACGTCATCCAGGCCAGCACCCGCACCGCCACCGCGCGCAACGCCTATCCGCCCATCGCGCTCGAACGCACCTCGCAAACCGGCCTCCGCCACATCGACGGCGCGCTCTCCATGGCCCGTGGCGATAAGTTCGATTCCGCCACCAGCGACTTCTTCATCTGCATCGGCCCGCAACCCGAACTCGACGCCGGCGGCAAGCGCAACCCGGACCTGCAAGGCTTCGCCGTCTTCGGCCGCGTCACCAAAGGCATGGACACCGTCCGCAGAATTCACGACTCCCCATCAGGCCCCACCGGCCCCGGAGCCAACGCCGCCTCCGCGGGCAATCAGCGCCTCATCCCGCCCATCGCCATCCACGCCATTCGCCGCCGCACGCCCTGATCGCGCCTGTCCGCCTCACCCCGCCCCGCCTCCACATTCGAGTTCCGCCGGAAGAAATTCGCCACGTCGTACTTCCTCTTCAGCGCCGCCAGCCGCGAATGGTTCCCGCCAAAAACCTCCTCGGCCGTACCCTTGCCCGCATGGCCCTGGTAGTTCGCATAGATCCGCTCGCCCGTCCCCGGCCGCAACTGCCCTCGCGCCGCCTCGGCCCACGCCATCAACCGCCGCGACGCGCCCGCATCGTTCCAGTCCATGCCGATGCGGACGTGAATCGCTCCCACTTGCCGCAGCGGGTAAGCCGCCGACTCCGCCGCCACCCGGCAAACCTCGCCGTGCATGTAGTGGCTGATCCCCATCACCGTCTCCGCCGGCGCCTCCGCAAGCCGGTCCAGCACACCGTCGATCACCTCATCGGAAAACTCATGCCGGTAGACCGTCGACGTGCACCGGAAACTCGCGCCGCCCGCCGCCACCGGCGTCCTCTCCGCAAGCGCGGCAAACTCCTGCCGCCGGAACGCCTCCTTCGACGGCGTCGCCACCGCGCGCAACACCCGCACCAACCGCTCCCATTCGGAGCCCTCGCCCGCATGGCAAAAACTCACGAACACCCCCCGCTCCCCCGGCGTCAAGTTGAGCGAAGCCTGAAATCCGTCCGGCGCCTCCGCCATGAACTCCCGGAAGAAGCGCACCACTGCCCGCGCCTCACGCACCGGATAAAAAATGTCGCCTGCCGTCACCGGCCCAACGGGAAACAACCGGCAATCAAAGCCCGTCGTCACGCCACAGTTCGCGCCGCCGCCCTTGAGCCCCCAGAACAACTCGGCCTTGCGCTCCTCGTCCACGCTCAACACGAGCCCGTCCGCCGTCACCAGTCGCGCCGCCAGCAGGTTGTCGCACGACGCCCCATGAAGCCCCGCCAGCCATCCCAAGCCGCCGCCC
>CAYUZM010001330.1:0-1720 GCA_964449665.1 uncultured Solibacteraceae bacterium | reverse complement strand
CAACATCCTCTTCTGTATCCATGACGACTGGGGCCACCAGCACGCGGGCGCCTACGGCTGCACCTGGGTCAAGACGCCGAACTTCGACCGGATCGCCCGCGAAGGCGTCCTGTTCACGAACTGCTTTACCTCAAATCCCAAATGCTCTCCCTGCCGCGCCACCATTCTCACCGGCCGCAACACCTGGCAACTCAAAGAAGCCATCAGCCACTTCAGCATCTTCCCCAACGAGTTCGCCGTCTATCCCGATGTCCTGGAAAAGGCCGGCTACTTCGTCGGCATGACCGGCAAGGGCTGGGGTCCGGGCGACTACGCCTTTACAGGCTGGCCCCACAACCCCGCCGGTAAAGAGTTCCAGAAGCGCACCAACAAACCGCCCTACAACGGCATCTCCAACCGCGACTACGCCGGCAACTTCGAAGACTTCCTCGCCCAACGCCCCGCCGCATCGCCTTTCTGCTTCTGGCTCGGAGGACAGGAACCGCACCGCGCCTATGAGCAGGGCTCCGGCCTCCGCGCCGGACGCGATCCGCAATCGGTCACCGTGCCGAAGTATTTCCCCGACAATGCTACCGTGCGCGGCGACCTGCTCGACTATGCCCTTGAGGTCGAATGGTTCGATACCCACCTCGGCCGCGCGCTGAAGAAGCTTGAAGAGATTGGCGAACTCGACAACACCATCATCGTTTCCACCTCCGACCACGGCATGCCCTTTCCGCGCGTGAAGGGGCAGATCTACGAAGACGGTTTCCACCTGCCCCTTGCCGTTCGCTGGGGCGCGCAGATGAAGGGAGGCCGCGTCATTGACGACTTCATCAACACGCGCGACTTCGCCCCTACCTTCTGCGAGGCCGCCGGCCTGCCCGCCGCACCCACCATGACAGGCAAGAGCTTTCTGGATGTCCTCAAGTCGGACAAATCGGGCACCGTGGACGACTCGCGCAACGTGATGTTCGTGGCCAAGGAGCGCCACGACCTGGGCCGCCCCAACGACGCCGGCTATCCCGTCCGCGCCATGCGCACCCGCGACTATCTCTATGTGCGGAACTACGAACCGGATTCCTGGCCCGCGGGCAATCCCGAAACCGGATACCGCAACGTCGACGACAGCCCCACGAAGACCCTGCTCATCGCCGGCTTCGACAACTACTACCGGATGTCGTTCGGCAAACGGCCCGCCGAAGAGCTTTACGACATGCGCACCGACAAAGAGTGCCTGCGCAATCTCGCGAGCGACCCCAAGCTCGCGCAGGTCAAACGCAAGATGCTCGCCAATATGGAAGAGACGCTTCGCGGCGAAGGCGATCCGCGCATGCTGGGCCGCGCCGATTTCTTCGACACCATTCGCTACACCGGGCCGCGCAAGCACTCCTACGATGAGTGGCTCAAGAACAACCGCCCATAGCTTCGCACCCAAGGACTTCTTCTATGTACAAACTCTTCGCCCTGATCATTCCCGCCGCGGCGCTGCTGGCCGGTCCCCGCTCGTCCGATATCGCCTTCAAGAAACATGCCCTCGATCCCGGCGCGGCCGAGGCCTGCGCCTTTGCCGACATCAACGGCGACGGCAAACTCGATATCGTCTCGGGCGATCACTGGTTTGAAGCCCCCAAGTGGGCAAAACACAAGTTCCGCGACGTTCCGTTCCAGAACAACTACATCGACGATTTCAGCGATCTCCCGCTCGACGTGGACAACGACGGCCACGTCGACATCGTCA
>CAYUZM010001329.1:0-1720 GCA_964449665.1 uncultured Solibacteraceae bacterium | reverse complement strand
AAATTCCCGCGCAGACCGTGTTGATTGCGGGCGATCGAATCACGGCGATTGGCCCCGTTGCCGCCACGCAAGTTCCCGCGCAATCGCAGACGATCGACGGAACCGGCTACTATCTCATGCCCGGGCTGTGGGACATGCACGTCCACTTTCGAAGCAATCCCGTGGACCCCGATCGCGTGCTGGCTGATGAGAACGCCGGCACTCTCGAACTCTTCCTGGTGAATGGCGTAGTCGGCGTCCGCGAAATGGGCGGCGATCTCTCTGATCATGTGCTGCGTTGGCGGGAGGAGGTCAAGAGCGGTAAGCGTGTGGGGCCGCGGATTCTCACGGCGGGCCGCAAGCTTGATGTCCGGAAGCCGGCGTGGCCGGGCTCGATTTCGACAACGACGCCCGAGGAAGGCCGCGAGGCCGTCCGGCAGATGAAGCGTGCGGGGGCGGACTTCATCAAGGTGTACTACGGCGAAGTGGAGGCGGCGGTTTTGAAAGCCGTGCTGGCCGAGGCGCACGCCACGGGCCTCAAGGTTGTGGGCCACCTGCCGAGAAATCTTCTGCTTCAAACCGTTCACGAACTCGGTATGGACGAGGTCGAGCACGGCATGTATCTGCGCACGCCGAAGCAGAGCGACTGGGAGCGATTCGTCATCGAAGGCCAGGAGCGCGAGAAAGCGGGAATCGCCATGGACGCCGCCGAAGCGACGCGGCGGCGCATGTGGCTGCACGACAAAGAAGAGGCAAAGCGACTGTACCCGCTGATGGCGGCGCGGCCGCTCTGGATCACGCCCACACTGGTGGTGGAGAGCCGCGTGCGAGTGGAGATCGCGGAGAAGAGGTTCGACAGCGATCCCCGCAAGAAGTACATCGATCCGTCCATCTGGGCGAGCTGGGATACAACGGCGGGCCAGCGCAGGCCGCCGGCGGGTTCACTGCTGGAGATGCTCAAGAAATCCGGCCGGCAGGTGCGGGAACTGACGTTGGAGGCGCACAAGGCGGGCGTGCCGCTTCTGTTGGGAACCGATTGCGGCGTGTCGAACAACTACGTGTTTCCCGGATGGTCCGTGCATGAAGAACTGGCCGCCATGGTGGATGCGGGGCTTGCGCCGGCCGATGCGTTGCGGGCGGCCACGGTGAATCCGGCGAAGTGGCGAGGCGAACTGGCCAATGAGGGCACGGTCGAAAAAGGCAAGCGTGCCGACCTGCTGTTGCTTCGCTCGAATCCGTTGACCGCGATTGGCGCCACGCGCGAGATCGAATCCGTGGTGACCGGCGGGAAACTCCATTCGCGGCGCCAGTTGGACGCCATACTGAACGCGGTGGAGCAGCGCGTGAAGGACGCCTACCAGAGGTTAAAGTAGCCGTCGCGCTCCAGCAATTCGAGTTTCCGTCCAAACAGCGCGCTTAAATTCTCCTCGGTCAGCACGTCGCGCTTCGGGCCGTCTTTCACCACACGGCCGCCATTCATGAACAGCACGCGCTCGATCTCGGGAATGAGGTCGGGCAGGTGGTGTGTCACGATCACCAGTGTGATGCCGCTTTGCGTCAGCGCGCGCATGGTGTCGCGCAGGTCGTGGGTGGCCGCGAGGTCAAGCGAATTGGTCGGTTCGTCGAAGACCAGCACGGCTGGGTCATGCACGAGCGCGCGCCCAATCACGGCCCCCCGCGCTTCGCCGCTCGGCCACCTCGCCAGTCAGCACGTCGATTCGTGCGTCGGCACCGTCAGCGG
>CAYUZM010001328.1:0-1727 GCA_964449665.1 uncultured Solibacteraceae bacterium | reverse complement strand
TGTCGCGGCAAAGTGAGAAGTTCCTATTGGGGCAAAGTAGAAAGTTCCTCTTGACGGCCGAAAACTGGAGAGGTGGAACGAATCGCAATGAACCAGGAGGAACGAGATTGGCTGGAGTGGCTGAAGCGGGTGCGGGACGGGGTGGTCACGCAGCGGCAGGCTGCCGAGAGGATGGGCGTCACCGATCGCTGGGTGCGGAAGCTGCTGGCGCGGATGGAGACCGATGGCGACGCGGTTGTCGTGCATCGGCTGCGAGGCCGCTCGTCGAACCGGCGGATCGACGAGCAGACACAGGCGCGGGCCATCGAGTTGCTGAAGCAACCGGAGTGGCACGACTTCGGGCCAACGTTCGCCAGCGAGCAATTGGCCAAGCGGCACTGCATTCGGGTCAGCAAGGAGACGGTACGGGCATGGATGGTGGCGGCGGGACTATGGAAGTCTCGCCCGCGCAAACTCGGCGAAAAACACTTCTGGCGGCCGCGACGGAGCGGCTATGGCGAGTTGGTGCAGTGGGACACGTCGAATCACGACTGGCTGGAAGGCCGGGGCGAAGCGGTGCGCTACCTGGTGCGGTGGATCGACGATGCCACCAGCCGCAGCGGGGGGCGGTTCGTACTGCACGACGGAACGCGGGAGAACATGGGCGTGCTGTGGCAGTATGCGGAAGGCAACGGGCGGATGGTAGATCTGTACAGCGACCGGGCTGGAATCTTCGTGATGGCGCCACGAGCCAAGGAGAGTGCCCAGCAGCGGCGGGAAGCGGATCGCCTCACGCAGTTCGGCCGCGGCCTGAGAGAGTTGGGAATCGGTTGGATCCCGGCGTACTCACCGCAAGCCAAAGGGCGAGTGGAGAGAAGCTTCGGCACCGACCAGGATCGACTGGTCAAGCACCTGCGGCTGGCCAAGGTGAAAACTCTGCAGGATGCCAACAAGTTTCTGGAAGAAGAGTATTGGCCGGAGTGGAACGAGCGCTTCGCCCGCCCGCTCGACGGAGTGGCGGACATGCATCGAGCGCTGACGCCGCAAATCGATTTGGCGAGTGCGCTGAGTCACGTAGAGCAACGCGTGATCAGCAACGACTACACGTTTTCGTTCGCGGGCCGGAGATATCAGATCGGACGGACAGCGGTGAAGGCGGGGATGCGGGGAAAGAGTCTGCGCATCGAACTCCATTTGAACGGTGCGCTGAGGGCGCGGTTCGAAGGAGTGTACGCGGAAGTGAGCGAGTGTGGAGTCAAGGAGCCAGCAGCACCGAAGCCGGCCGGCAAACCGGCGTGCAAGGACCACAACCGGGGAGGCAAGAGCGATTGGATGGACGGCTTCTTCGAACGTCCAGGACCCGCGCTATGGCAGGCGGTGGAACGGGCCAACGCGAGGAACTGAGGCCCAGCATCACGGCCTGGAGTCAACAAGGAACGCCGGGCAAAAACGGCCCGGCGGGCTTCGCGTCTTTATGCCCAAAGCCTCCGCTCGGGAGTTTCACCAAAGCAATAGGCCTCGGCTCGACATTGCCCTCCTGGCGCTCCGGAAAGACTCACGGGTTCTGCGTCACAGGAGGGCATTCGCCGATTGCTTCGGAGCCAACCCCGTCGCCTCGGCTTTGGGCGGCAGCACCCGGCGCGACCCCGGCGCTGCCGATCGAACTTACCACGAGTGGCCAGAGTGACCGCTCAAAACCGGAACTTTCTACTTTGCTGGAAACCGGAACTTCCTACTTTGCCTTGACA
>CAYUZM010001327.1:0-1728 GCA_964449665.1 uncultured Solibacteraceae bacterium | reverse complement strand
CCTACAAGTTCAAAACGCCGACACTGGTGATTCACGGAGAACAGGACTACCGCGTACCGTACGGGCAAGGCCTGCAGCTTTTCACGGCGCTCAAAATGAACAATGTGCCGTCGAAACTGCTGATCTTTCCCGATGAGGGTCATTGGATCTTAAAACCCCAAAATACCGAGTTGTGGTACCGGACGTTTCTCGATTGGGTGCAGGAGTGGACCCGGCCGCCGGCTCAATGACCAAGCTGCTTCTGTTGTGTGCGGCCAGCGCCGTCTGCGCGCACTTGAGTTGGGGCCAGACGGACAAACCCAGGCTCATCCACAACCTCGCCGAACTGGCTCGCCTCAGTCCCTCGGAAGCGGATCTCAAAATCCCGGCCGCCGTGCGCGGCACCGTCACGTTCGTGTTCACCAATGGCGGGTTCACGATGGAGGATGGGCAAGCTGGGGCCTACATCGAAGCCTTTCCGCCGGAACGAGCCCAGCTCCGGAGAGGCGAGCAGGTCGAAGTGCGTGGGGTGACGGACCGCGGCCGGTTTGCACCCATCATTCTGCCGTCTGAAATTCGCTCCCTCGGCACTATGGGCGCAATGCGCCCGCTCCCGATCACCGCCGACGACCTCTACGCGACGATGATCCAAAACCGGCTGGTCCAGATTGAAGGCCAGATTCTGGAGGTCCGCGACCTGAAGAGCGGCCCGTGGGGCTCGCGCTTCCTGATGCGAACCGGCAACCGCCAGTTGGAGGTCCAGTTTAAGGACAAGGAGCACCCGCCGCCGGAACAACTGGTCGAGGCGCGGGTACGGGTCACCGGCGTGAGCGCGGTGCTCTACAATCGCGCCAGGCAGATTGTGGGCGCCCAGATCTTCGTGACCGGTTCCGGCGACTACACAATTCTGCAGCCAGCGCCGGCCCGCCCATTCGACCGCCAGGTCACGCCGCTCCCCCAGGTGTTGACCTACTCGCCCCATGTCACCACGCCGTTCGGAAGGTTGCTGGTCCACGGCGTGGTCACCTATGTTTCCTCGACGGGCCTCTTCACGCTCCAGCAGGACGCGGCGGCCATCGACGTGACGCCCGTGCAATCGGCGCGCGTCGCGGTGGGCGACCGCGTCCGCGTGCTCGCGTTCCCCGGAACCGAAGAGGCCGGGCCCCACTTGGAGTTTGGCCTGGTGGAGCGCCTGGGCGGAGGCGCAACGGTCGCGCCGCTCGCCGGCGGCGAGTCGATGCTGCGCGATCCGGCCAGCGAGGGCAGGCTGGTCCGGTTCGAAGGGCGCGTGGTCGAAGACCAACGGCAGGGCGATGTCGAGTTCGTGCTGGTCAAATCCGGCGACCTGGTGACGATTTGCGAGCTGGAATTGCGCGGGAACGCGGCTCGGAGCGGGCGCGCGGCTGTCGGCTCTACGGTGGAAGTGACCGGCGTGAGGCGAGTGGGCGTACCGCACGGGCAGCACCGTCCGCGGGGCGTCAGGGTGATGCTGCGGCAACGGGAAGACCTGCGTCTGCTCGCGCCGCCCAGCCCGTGGAATACCGAGTTGCTGACCAAGGTCCTGCTCGCCATGGGTGCCCTGGCCATGGCCGGACTCATTTGGATCGTCGTTCTGTGGCGGCGTCTCAGCCGCCAGACCGGCGAGTTGATGCTGGCCAAAAACGCGGCCGAGAGCGCCAGCCGCGCCAAAGGCGAGTTCCTTGCCAACATGAGCCACGAGATCCGAACGCCGATGAATGGCGTGATGGG
>CAYUZM010001326.1:0-1732 GCA_964449665.1 uncultured Solibacteraceae bacterium | reverse complement strand
TCAGATTGCCGCCAAACGGCTGCCTGCGAATGCGGCTGCCCTCGATTACCCCGGTAGCCGGATCGTATAGTTGATAGCTCGAGTTCACCGTCAGCAACTGCGAAAAATCGCCGTTCCGCTGTGCCGCCGTCGGTACAGTCGAAAACGTCGGCTCCGGTTCCGATTGCCTGATCCACTCGGACCCAAAAAAGAAGAACAGCTTGTTGCGGCCATCCAAGATTTTCGGCAAATAGATTGGTCCGCCAACAGTCAATCCATATTGGTTGAAGCGCGTCACCGGCTTCTTCTGGCTCGCCGCGTTGGTAAAGAACGGCGTCGCCTTCAGCCGCTGGTTCTGATGAAACTCATACAACGAACCGTGCAACTCATTAGTGCCGCCCTTCATCGTCACGTTCACCGTGCCGCCGCCCGTGTTCCCATATGCGGCATCCGGCTGGAACGCTTCCACCTTGATCTCCTGCACGGCATCCACCGGCGGGTTGTAGGCTACGCGCTTGTTCTTGGTCATGTCCGGCGAGCCGTCCAGCAACAGCTCGTTCGTCTGCGCCTGCCCGCCGCCCATCGAAAATCCCGAAGGCCCGGCGTTGTCGAACGGCCGCGTGAACCGCGGATCCGACGACGGCGTCACGCCATAGGACAGCTGCGCCAGCGTCAACGGCGTGCGCCCGTTCATCGGCAGCACCGAAATCTCGTTCTGCCCGATCACCTGGCCCACCGAAGCCGTCGCCGTCTGCAGCATCGCCACGTCGGCCGACACCGTCACCGACTCCACCTGGTTGCCGATCTGCAGCGCAATGTCGATCGCAATGCGCTGGTTGGTCCCCACATTCAGGCCCTCTTGCACATACTTTTTGAATCCACCCAACTCGGCAGTCAACGTGTATGGCCCAGGCGTCAAAAAGGGAAGGGAATAGCCGCCGTCGGTACCGGACGAAGTCTCTGACTTCGCTCCCGTGTTCTTCTCCACGACGATCACTTTGGCCCCAGGCACCGCTGATCCGCTTGGATCGGTCACCCGGCCGGAAATTGTGGAGCGGAACTCTTGTGCGAATGCACACGTCGCCACCACGAGCAATGACATGATTGCGCGTCTCATAACCACACCCCTAACGTTAAAGTTACGGAGGGAAATCCCTCTTGTCCTCTGAAGCAAAATTAGTATACGTACACTTCGGGCGAAAAGAAAGCGCCCCGGTTCGATACAATGCCTTTTTCACTTCTCATCCAAGAGGATCCCTATGAGCCAGGAAGCTATTTATCCGCCCCCGCCGTCTTTCTCCGCGCAAGCGCACGTCCCCTCCCTGGAGGCCTATCACGATCTCTGCCGCCGCGCCGCCGAACAGCCTGAAGAGTTCTGGGGCGAACTGGCGCAAAAAGAGCTGCACTGGTTCCAGCCCTACACCAACGTCTTCCAATGGAACCCGCCCTTCGTGAACTGGTTCACCGGCGGCAACACGAACATCTCCTACAACTGCCTCGACCGCCATCTGGAAGCTAACGCCAACAAGGTCGCCTTCTACTGGGAAGGCGAACCCGGCGATACGCGGGTCATTACCTACGGCGAACTCCACGCCCTCGTCTGCCGCTTCGCCAACGTGCTCAAAGCCCGCGGCCTCAAAGCCGGCGACCGCTCCATCATCTACATGCCGATGGTCCCCGAAGCCGCCGTCGCCATGCTCGCCTGCGCCCGCCTCGGCATCACCCACTCGGTCGTCTTCGGCGGCTTCAGCGC
>CAYUZM010001325.1:0-1737 GCA_964449665.1 uncultured Solibacteraceae bacterium | reverse complement strand
CTTCGGCGAGTACCTCTCGCCCTTCTATTCGCCCGAACTCTTCGGCGATCCCAACCATGCGTGGTTCGGCGGCAAGCCTGCCTGGTGGCCTGCGTTCATGCCGTTTTCGGCGGCACTGCTCATCCTGTGGGCCCCCGGCGGATTCCGCTTCACGTGCTACTACTATCGCGGCGCCTACTACAAAGCCTTCTGGGCCGACCCGCCCTCGTGCGCCGTGGGCGAGCCGCGGAACGGCTACCGCGGCGAGGCGTCGTTCCCGCTCATCTTCCAAAATATCCACCGCTACTTCCTGTATCTGGCACTGCTGTTCATCGTCGCGCTCGCCTATGACGCGTGGCGCGCGATGTGGTTCCTCGGGCCCGACGGCAAGGAGCATTTCGGCATCGGCGTGGGAACGCTCGTGCTCACGGCGAACGTCTGCCTGCTCAGTTCGTACGCTTTCGGCTGCCATTCGTTGCGCCACCTCATCGGCGGGCGCGTGGACAATCTCTCGTGTTCACCGGGACGCAAGAAGGCATACGACGGCGTGAGCTGCCTGAACCGGAATCATATGAGGTGGGCCTGGTTGAGCCTGTTCTCCGTCGGATTCTCCGACCTGTATGTGCGCATGTGCTCGATGGGTATTTGGACCGATTGGAGAATCCTCTAACATGGCGAATTTCGAAACGCACGAGCACGACGTGCTCGTGATCGGCGCCGGCGGCGCGGGCCTGCGCTCGGCCATTGAAGCCGCGGCGTCCGGCGTGTCCGTGGGGCTGGTGACGAAGTCCCTGCTCGGCAAAGCGCACACCGTGATGGCCGAAGGCGGCATCGCGGCGGCAATGGCGAACGTGGACGACCGCGATAGCTGGCGCGTGCATTTCGCCGACACGATGCGCGGCGGGCAATATTTGAACAATCCGCGCATGGCCGAGTTGCACGCACAGGAAGCTCCGGCGCGAGTGCGGGAATTGGAGGCGTGGGGCGCGCTGTTCGATCGCACCAAAGACGGGCGCATACTGCAGCGCAATTTCGGCGGGCACCGCTATCCGCGACTGGCGCACGTGGGCGACCGCACGGGTTTGGAGATGATCCGCACGCTGCAGGATCACGGCATCCATCAGGGCATCGACGTGCACATGGAATGCACCGTCGTGACGCTGCTCAAAGAGGGCGACCGCGTCGTCGGCGCGTTCACTTATGAGCGCGAACGCGGGCGCTTCAAGGTGTTTCAGGCCAAGGCGGTCATTCTCGCCACCGGCGGCATCGGCCGCGCCTATTCGATTACGAGCAACAGTTGGGAGTACACCGGCGACGGCCAGTCGCTCGCGTACTTGGCCGGCGCGACCTTGATGGACATGGAGTTCGTGCAGTTCCATCCGACCGGGATGGTGTGGCCGCCCAGCGTGCGCGGCATCCTCGTCACCGAAGGCGTGCGCGGCGAAGGCGGCGTGCTGCGCAACAGCGAAGGCAAGCGGTTCATGTTTGGCGACATTCCGGCGAACTACGCCTCGCAAACGGCCGACAACGAAGAAGAGGGCTGGCGCTACACCCAGGGCGACAAGAACGCGCGACGTCCGCCGGAGCTGCTCACGCGCGACCACGTGGCGCGCTGCATCATGCGCGAGGTGCGCGACGGGCGCGGCTCGCCGCACGGCGGCGTGTTCCTCGACATCTCCTGGATCAAGGAGCGCATTCCCAACGCGAGCGAGCACATCAAGAAGAAGCTGCCGAGCATGTATCACCAGTTCAAGCAGC
>CAYUZM010001324.1:0-1739 GCA_964449665.1 uncultured Solibacteraceae bacterium | reverse complement strand
ACGACGCGGGGGAGGCAGGGGAGGGGCAGGAGGAGGCGGGGAAGGAGTTCCGGGAGGGCGATGGCGAGGACGGGGAGCATGAATGGCGCGATGGGGAGCAGACCGCGCACGGTGAGGATGGGGCGCGCGAGCGATGCGGCGAAGAGCATGGCGAGGGATGCGGCGGCAATGAAGAGCGGGGCGAGGGTAATGGCGGCCCAGGGCGGGCAGGTCCATTGCAGCGGCAGGCGCGTGGCGGTGTAGGCGAGGGCGGCGAGGAGGATGGGCACGGCGCGCATGTGTTCGACCATGTGCATGGCCTCGGGATTAGGTTGGGCGACGCGGGCGATGAAGATTTGTATGAAGGCGAGCGCGGTGAGGGCGCAGATCGCGGCGAGCCAGAGGGGAAGCGGCGCGGGCGCGCGGCTGGGCGGCTCGGGTTGTGCGGAGCCTTGGTTCATGCGCCACGCTCCGAAGGCGGCGAGTGAGGCGCAGGCAAACCACCAGAGCCAGCGCCATACGGGGATGGTGAGCGGTGCGGACGCGGGCGAGACGGGATCGAAGAGATCGGTGAAGCGGTCCAGCGGCAGCAGCATGGCGAAGGAGAGCGTCTCCATTGCGTAGGTGACGGAAGCGCGGCTCAACGTGGCGACGGTGTTGAAGCTCTGATAGGCGGCCAGAGCGAGTAGGGGCGAGGCGAGGGTGAGGGCGGCGGCTTGCGCGGCGAAAGCGCGGGAGCGTGACTGGCCGCGGGCGAAGACATAGAGCACTTGCGCGCCGGCGATGGGCCAGAAGTAGACGTGCACGGCGCAACCGGCGAGCAGTGTTGCGGCGTAGAGCCAGGCGATCCAGGGTTCACCGTCTTCGAGCAATCGTACGAGCAGCCACAGCGAAAGCACGGCGAGGAAGCAGGCGGGTGCGTACATGCGCGCGAAGCCGGACCACGCGGCGTGGTAGCCGTGGAATGCGAGCAGAAGTGCGGCGGGGAGCGCGGCCGGACGCCATCCGCAGCGGCGAGCGAGCAGCCAGAGCAGCCAGACGGTGGCGGCGCCGAGAAGGGCCGAGGGCAGGCGGATGGCGAGCGCGGAGTCGCCGGTGAGCTTCATCCAAAACCATTCGAACAGGTAGTAGCCGGGCGGGTGTGTGTCCGACATCAGGTTGTAGACGAAGGTGTCGTAGAGGGTGGGGCGCATGCCGGGGTCGGCGAGCGAGAACGGCAGGGGAATGAGCGGGACCGACATCTCGGGGTGGGAAAAGCTCTTGGTGGCGGCGAGCCAGATACGCAGGGCCGCGGCGGCGAGGACGGTGAGCGCGATGAGGAGATGCGAAGAGTCTCGCCGGTAATTCATGGAGGGGCGCATGCGAGAGCGATCGCTTGGCGAGTATAGCAAAGGGAAAAGGGGCCGCCCGGATGGGCAGCCCCTTCAACTGAGCGGACGCGGGACAAAGATCGGGAAGGGGGCTAGCCTTCCATGTGGTAGCCTTCCTCGCCGTGCTGGCTGAGATCTAAACCTTCTACTTCCTCCGCGTCGGTAACGCGGACGCCTACGACGATATCGACGATCTTGAGGATGACGAGCGTGCCCACGATGCCCAGGGCCCAGGCGATAGCCGAAGCGATGATCTGATTGACGACTTGTCCGGAGTTGCCGTCGACCAAGCCCATGGGCGCGCCGGTGCGGAGATCGTTGATTTCCTTGGTAGCGAAGACGCCGGTGAGGATAGCGCCGACCGTGCCGCCGATGCCGTGAACGCCGAAA
>CAYUZM010001323.1:0-1740 GCA_964449665.1 uncultured Solibacteraceae bacterium | reverse complement strand
CACACCTGCGGGCTGCAGAACGATAACAGTCTCTGGTGCTGGGGCGACAACAGCAACGACCAGCTCGGCCACAACTCCGCCAAGCAGACCAGTCCGTCGCCGGTTGATAACAGCAAAGAGTGGCTCAGTGTCAGCGCCAGTGATCAATTCACCTGCGCCCTCAAAGAGGATCAGAGCCTCTGGTGCTGGGGCAAAAACGACAAGTCACAGTTTGGCAATGGCACCACGACCAAGGCCACTACACCACTACTCATCAGTAGCGGCTGGAAGGCCATGGCCGCCGGCCAAGCCCATGGTTGCGCCATCAAAACCGACAACACCCTCTGGTGCTGGGGCGACAACAGCTACGGCCAGATTGGCAATGGCACCACCATCAACCAGCCCACTCCGTTCCAGGTCACTACCGCCAGCATCACCACCTGGTCAACCGTTACCACCGGCCATCAACACAGCTGCGCCATCGCCCTCAGCGACAAATCACTTTGGTGCTGGGGCAACAACGAAACCGGTCAGCTTGGCATCAACAGCACCGCCCATCAGCCACGCCCCGTCAAGATCAGCCATACCACTGGCTGGTCCAAGGCCGCCGCCGGCGAGTCCCACACCTGTGCCATCGATGCCGCAGGCATCAGCCACTGCTGGGGATTTAATAACTACGGCCAGGTTGGCAATGGTTTTTCCACTGATATTAAGCGCGCGCGCCTCTTCGACAGCTCCATCAACTGGCGAAATATCGCCAGCGGCTACAACCACAGCTGTGGCCTGAAGGGCAGCGCCTCGCCTTACACACTCTGGTGCGGCGGTGTAAACGGTTACGGGCAGGTCGGTACTGGCTCCACCAGCAGTCAAGCCACGCTGGTGCAGCTGCGTGCCAACAAAAGTGGCACTCTCATCGCTGACTGGGAAAGCCTCAGCACGGGCGCCAACCACAGCTGCGCCATCGCTATCAATGGCGCCGACCATCCACTCTTCTGCTGGGGCGATAACAGCCGTGGCCAACTGGGTGACAACGCCACGCTCAGCAACGTTCCCCAACACTGGTGGCCCAATAGCAGCTCGCAGGTGGTAGTCGGCGTGGTGGATGACTGGGGAACGGTGGCGACTGGCGCCAATAACAGCTGTGGCATCAAGGCTGGCAATGAACTCTGGTGCTGGGGCGACAACAGTGGTGGCCAGATCGGCAATGGCAGCATTGGACTGCCGACCGACCCACCCTTTCTCCCGACCAGGATCAGTGGCAGCTGGCTGACTGTTGCAGTGGGTGGCGCGGAGAGTGGCGGTGGCCATGTCTGCGCCATCAAGTCCGACGGCACCCTCTGGTGCTGGGGTAAAAATGACAAGTCTCAACTGGGCAATGACTCCAGCAGCAATTTAACGACCCCGACCAAGATTGGCAGCGCCACCAGCTGGGTCAGTCTCAAGGCGGGCGAACAGCACACCTGCGGGCTGCAGAACGATAACAGTCTCTGGTGCTGGGGCGACAACAGCCGCGGGCAGACCGGCGCCCCGCAAGTAACAACATTAATTCCCAATCCAGCGGACCCAGCAAATCCAACGTCCGTCACTGCCTTCCCAACTACTGTTACCTCACCCACAAAAGAGGCCAAGAAAAACCGCTGGCTCGATGTAGACCTGGGCAGCAACTTCACCTGCGGCATAAGTGACGAGCGCCACCTCTGGTGCTGGGGAGACAACCTCTACAGGCAGCTCACCAGCGCAATTCCAGACAACAGCACATTT
>CAYUZM010001322.1:0-1744 GCA_964449665.1 uncultured Solibacteraceae bacterium | reverse complement strand
CGCCACCCCCGAGCGAACAGGACCAAGCCCGCCAGAGCGCAGGTTCCGTTGTGCGCGATCCAAACAAAGAACCCCCCGGGCTCCTCTACCTCCTCTCCCTCGCTCAAATCAAACTCAATCAACACGACGCCGCCCAAGCCACCCTCCAACGCCTCTTCGCCGCCGCGCCGCCCGCCCTCGCCCACTACCTTTCCGGAAAAGCCCACTACGAAAACGAAGCCTTCGACGAAGCCATTGCCGACCTCGAAAAGGCCCGCGCCCTCGACCCCAAACTCGACGGCCTCCACCGCGAACTCGGTAAGGTCTTCATCAGCCTCCGCCGCGCCGATGAAGCCGAGGCATCCCTCCGCGCCGCCCTTGCCGCCGATCCCAACGACACCGAAGCCCGCTACTTCCTCGCCGGAGCCCTCGTCCTCCAGGACCGAGGCGCCGAGGCGCTCCCCTTGCTCGACGAAACCGCCCGCCTCCGCCCCAACTTCTGGGGCGCGCACTACTACCGCGGCCGCATCTTACTAAGTCAAAGTAAGATCGCCCCCGCCCTCGCCGCCCTCGAACGCGCCGCCCAACTCAACCCCGCCGAATCGAGCGTCTTCTACCAGCTCGCCCGCGCCTACCGCGCCGCCAACCGCCCCGCCGACGCCACCCGCGCCCTCGCCCAACTCTCCGCCCTCAAAGCCTCCGCCAACTCCTCCACCCCAGCCCCCGATTCCACCAACGACCCCGCCCTCCTCCGCCGCAAATAGAACTACCCCACCCTCACGCGCTCCGCCCACTCTCCCCAGCACCGCCTCGCCCTCGATCAGCCCGCAGCCTGACGCCCTCGCACTCCCCCATTTGCCCCGCACTCGTGACACCCCTCGCACCCCACTTGCCCCACTCCCCAAACGGTTCCAAAATGGTTCCATGGACATCACCATTAAGCGGGTGCCCGAAAAGGTCTACCAAACCATCAAAAACGAAGCCAAGAAACAAGGCCGCAGCCTCAACTCGCAAATCATCCGCACCCTCGAAGCCCAAGCGGCCGACATCGAACGCCGCAAAGATTTCGACAAGTTCCGCGATGAACTGGAGGCGTTCGTCGCCGCCCAGAAGCCGATGGAATCAAGCGCACCGATCATCCGCCGCGAACGGATGAGACGGTAATCCGTGGCGCAAACCCTTGTCATTGATTGCAGCGTCGTTGCGAAGTGGTATCTCGCCGAAGCAGACCGCCTTGCCGCGATTGAACTACTGGACCGTTGGGAAGCCGGTGAGATTTCGTTGCTCGCGCCGGATCTCCTACTCGTCGAATTCGCCAGCCTGCTGTCCAAGCACCATCGCCGCGGGCTATTCAAGGCGCCTGAGGTCCGGCGTGCCTTCCAGTTAATGAGCAACTTCTCTCCGGAGTTGTTTGACACCCGAGCGCTGCTGCCCGTCGCCTTCGATCTCTCCCTCTCCACCCAACTCTCCCTCTGGGACTGCTGCTACCTCGCCCTCGCCCTCGAAAAAGACTGCCCCTTCATCACAGCCGACCGGCGCCTCGCCCGCGGTGGAAAACCGCGCCACCCCTCCATCACGCTCCTCGCCTAACCGCCGCCCGCGTTCCTCGTCCCCCAGCCGCCCTCACCCCACCGGCGTCAACCACATCACCTGGTACGGCGCCATCGAAACCGGCAGCGTACAAATCTCGCCCGTCAACAAGTCCCGCTGCGGCCCCGCAATCTCCGCGCACGCATACCGCTGCACCGCCCCCGTCACGTTCGTC
>CAYUZM010001321.1:0-1747 GCA_964449665.1 uncultured Solibacteraceae bacterium | reverse complement strand
TTCAAGGGCTAAGTGCGGAATGGGTACCGGGTGGCGCGGGCTAAGGCACAGCGGCATGATGGGGCGCGGAAGGCCATCAACGAGGGGTGGCGGCTGGCGGCGCTGGAGAGGGATTCGAATTCACTGCAAGTTACTTTGTTGCGGGCGCTGGCGACGGTGGAGTATGGGCAGCGAAATGTGAGTGCGGCGGCGGCGGCGTTGGGGCGTGGCGTGGAATTGATGCAAGGGTATGTGAATCCGTTCGAGTATCTGCGGATGAAGGTGATGTGGGCGGGGCGGCTGGCCGAGGCGGGCGAGAAGGACCGGGCAATGGAGATTGTGAACGCGACGGTGGAAGAGACGCGGAAGCGTGCGGCTGAAACAGGCGCGCCGCGGTGGATGATCTTCGTGGACGCGGGGTTTGCGAGCTTCCGCGCCGGGCGGTGCGAGCAGGTGGGGGCGTTGATGAAGGAGGCCGATGAGATCAGCGGTGGGAAGATGCCGCCGCAGTGGGTGGGAAACCGGATGGCGGCGGATGGGTTGTGCCTGGTGGAGATGGGGAAGAAGGAGGAAGAGCGGCCGAAGGTGGAGCGGGCGCTAGCGGAATTGAAGGCGTTTTTGCCGGCGGGGTCTCCGATGTTGAGGCGGTTGGAGGCGGCGCGTCAATAGTTAGGCCGCCGATGCGCGCCGATTCACGCGGATCGCTACGGCTGCGGATTGGATTTCGGCGGCGCGGGGGAAGCGAACATGGTTTGGAGCAGGGTGGCGGCTCCGAAGAACGCGAAGTAAACGATGGTGGCGGTGGCGAGGACGGCGAAGGCCATGTCGAGGTTGCGGCGGTAATCTAATCGGATGCCGAGCAC
The DNA here is from genome assembly GCA_964449665.1 of uncultured Solibacteraceae bacterium. Lineage (GTDB taxonomy): Bacteria > Acidobacteriota > Terriglobia > Bryobacterales > Bryobacteraceae > JAFLBB01. The sequence goes on along the minus strand of CAYUZM010001321.1, from coordinate 905 downwards.
GGCGTCGAGGAATCCGCAGACGGGGAGCGTGACGAGGTAGGAGGTCATGCCGTTCAGGCTGATCCAGCCGCCACCGGTATGTGTGCGGTCGTCCCAGATGACATAAGCGGCGGCGGCGATGTAGAGCAGCGTGAAGGCGAGGCACCAACCGGAGTATAGTGAGCGGGACATGGTGAAACTCAGTGTAGTGGGAATTCTCGGTTGTGCGTTATTGACGGGCGCCGAACCGAAACAGTTGCAGACGGCGGGGGCGGGCGAGGGGCCGGCGTGGCATCCGGAGTTGGGACTCTTTTTTTCCGGCGGTGGGAAGATCACGCGGATGGGACTGGACGGGAAGATGGAGGTGTACCGCGACCCGTCGGGAGGATCGAACGGGTTGCTGTGGGATGCCGAGGGGCGGCTGGTGGTGTGTGAGGCGGCGAACCGGCGCGTGACGCGGCTAGAGAAAAACGGCACGGTGACGGTATTGGCCGACAATTATGGGGGGAAGAAGTTCAATTCGCCGAACGATCTGACGGTGGATTCGAAGGGGCGGATCTACTTTAGCGATCCGCGGTATGGGCGGCGCGACGGGATGGAGATTGTCGATGGCGGAGGGCGTGCGGTGGAGGGAGTTTACCGAATCGACGGGCCGGCCAAGGTGACGCGGGTGATTACGCATGAGGCCGACCGGCCGAATGGCGTGCTGGTGTCGGAGGGAGACAAGTACTTGTATGTCGCCGACAACAATAACAACAACGTGGGCGGGGCGCGGAAGCTGTGGCGGTTCGCGCTGAAGAAAGACGGATCGGTGGATGCGGCGAGCCGGAAGTTGCTGTTCGATTGGGAGGGGAGCCGGGGGCCGGATGGACTGAAGCAGGACGAGCGGGGGACCGTGTATGTGGCCGGGGGGGTGAAACGCGGGG
>CAYUZM010001320.1:0-1751 GCA_964449665.1 uncultured Solibacteraceae bacterium | reverse complement strand
GGGGCGGGGGGATGTCGGGGTTCGTGGGGTGGGGGGAGGGGCGGGGGTGCGCCTGGGGACTACTTTCTGGCGCAGGGCATGGCGCTGTGGCGCTATTTGCGGTTGATTGCGATTCCGACTGGTTTCAGCTTGGGGCCGGGGCTGGCGATCGAGACGGGCTGGTTGGCGTTTGCGGCGTGGTTTGGCATGGCGGGGCTGGCGTTGCTGGCGACACGTTACTTCAAGGGCGCGGGGGCGGGGTTTTGGTTCTTAAGCGCACTCGTGTTGATTGCGCCGACGTCGAGCATTTTCCCGGCGATGGATCTGGCGGCCGACCGGCGGCTGTACCTGCCGATGGTGGCGCTTTCGTCGGCGGTGGGATTGTTGCTGCGGCGGACCGATTATCCGCGATTGTTGTGGGCGGGGGCGGTGGTGCTGGGGATGTTCAGCTATGTGCGCGTGGATGTGTGGCGTTCACAGGAGGGGTTGTGGGAGGACGCGATGCGGTCTGCGCCGGATGCGGTGCGTCCGCGGATTCAGCTTTCGCGTATTCGATCGCCGAAGGATGCGCTCGCAATCTTGGACGAGGCAAAAAACATTGCGCCCCACGACCCGGCAGTGGCATCCGAGTTGGGGAGAGTGTACATGCAGTTGGAACAGCCGGGCGAGGCGTTGAAGGAGTTTGGACGCGCCCTGGCGGCGGCTCCACGCGACCCGATGGCCTACAACAACCGGGGCGCGGCGCTTCTGGCGCTGGGGATTCGCGACCATGCCGAACACGACTTCCGGCGGGCGCTGGAGTTGGACCCGTGTTGCAAGGAAGCGCGGGAGAACCTGGCGCGGCTCAACATTCGCGTGGACACTTCGTGCCGGCGATAGCGCCGCCCCCTGGAGGATCACCATGGCCGACCGAGCTTGTTATGTTGTACGCAGCGAGATGACCGTCGAAGCCACGCTGGCCGATGCGTTTCGCGTGTTTGAAGATCCGCGCAATCTCGCCAAGATTACGCCGTCGTGGCTCAACTTCCGAATTGTCACTCCGAATTTGGAGATGCGCGAAGGGGCGTTGATCGACTATACGATCCGGTGGCTGGCGTTTCCGATGCGCTGGCGCACGCTGATCAGCGCATATGAAGCGCCGCGTTATTTCATCGATGAGCAGTTGCGGGGCCCGTACACGATGTGGCGGCACCTGCATACGTTTGAGGAGACGGAGCGAGGGACGCGGGTGGGCGACGAGGTTCGCTACATTTTGCCGCTGGGGCCGTTGGGCCGGGTAGCGCACGCGGCGATGGTGCGGCGGCAGTTGCAGGGGATCTTCCGCTTCCGGCAGCAGGCGCTTGCGCCGATGCTGGGGCGGATTGTGGAAGCGCCGGAGCCGGTGATCGAGGCCGCGGCGAGCACGGAGTTTTCGACGCCTATTCCACGAACTGGCCGCGCAGGAACTGCCAGTCCGGAATCTCGTAGGCCCGAAGGGTTGTATTCAGCGAAGCGCTGAACTCGCGCGATTCATAGGGGGCGAGCGAGGGAATTTTGACTTCCACGCGGCCGACCATGGTTTGGGAGTTGGTGGGGTGGATCTCGACCGTGCCATTCACGTCGGTGAGTTCCGCGGCGGCGTGATTCACGATGAGGAACTTGACGGTGGCCTTCTTGTTCTCTTCCACGACGCGGATGCCGACGACCTCCACATACTTGCCGAACTTGGAGCCGGAGGCGGCTGGGTCGGCGGCTTTCTGTTTCCCGGGCGTCTCCATGGTGCCGGCGGGCGT
>CAYUZM010001319.1:0-1752 GCA_964449665.1 uncultured Solibacteraceae bacterium | reverse complement strand
GCTACTTTCAGAACAAATGGTCCGGGCAGTCGGTCCAGGCCCTCTACGATCGCGCCCGCAAAACAATGCCTCCCGCCGCGCCCGGTTCCCTCGCGCCGGATGTCTATACCGGCGCCATCGCCTACATGCTCGAAGTCAACGGATTCAAGCCGGGCAGCACCGCCTTCACACCCGGCAGCGAGGCCGCCGGCAAAATGGTGCTCAGCTGGAAGTAGGGGCGCGGCCACGCGCGGACATAGAATAGTGCGGTCATGCTCAACCGCCGCCACTTCCTCTCCGGCTCGGCCGCCGCGCTCGCCTCTACCGCGTTCGCGCAATCCGGCCGCAAGCGCAACGTCCTCTTCATCGCCGCCGACGACCTGAAGAGCGCCCTCGGCTGCTACGGCCATCCCGTGGTCAAAACTCCAAACCTCGACAAGCTCGCGGCCCATGGCGTACGCTTCGACCGCGCTTATTGCCAGTACCCGCTGTGCGGTCCCAGCCGCGCCTCGCTCATGACCGGCCTCGGCCCCGACACAACGCGCATTCACGGTAACCAGAACTACGTGCGCGACACACTGCCCGACGTCGTCACACTCGGACAGCTATTCCGCAAGAACGGCTACTACTCCGCGCGCGTGGGCAAAATCTATCACTACGGCAACCCCGGCATGATCGGCACCGACGGCCTCGACGACGCGCCCACGTGGGACCACAAGGTAAACCCGCGCGGCGTCGACAAAAACGAAGAACCCAAGCTCACCAACCACACGCCCGAACGCAAAGGCCTCGGCTCGCAGCTCAGCTTCTATTCATCTCCCGCGCACGACACCGAACACACCGACGGCATGGTGGCCGATGAAATCGTCAGGCTCATGGAGCAGAAAAAGGACGAGCCCTTCTTCCTCGCGGCCGGCTTCTTCCGGCCCCACTGCCCCTACATCGCGCCCTCGAAATACTTCGACATGTATCCGGCGCACACGCTGGAACCGGTCCCCTACAATGACGCCGAAGGAACGATGGCGCCCCCATGGGCCTATTGGACCAAGCCCGCCAACTGGGGCCTCACGCGCAAGCAGACGCAGGAGGTGCTGCAAGCCTACTACGCCTCCATCTCCTTCGTCGACGCCAACGTCGGCCGTCTCCTCGCCGCGCTCGAGCGGTTGAAGCTGATGGAGGACACCACCGTCGTGTTCTGGTCCGACCACGGCTATGGCACCGGCGAACACGGCCAGTGGATGAAGAGTTCGATCTTCGAAGTTTCGGCCCGCATGCCCATGATCATGGCCGGCGCCGGCGTGAAGGCGCGCGGCGGCTGCGGCCGCACCGTGGAACTGGTCGATCTTTACCCCACCCTGGCCGATCTGTGCGGTTTGTCCAACGTCCCCGCGAACCTGCATGGCCGGAGCATGAAGCCGCTCCTCGAAAATACGCGCGCGCGGTGGGATAAGCCCGCGCTCAGCCAGGTGCGCCGCGGGCAGAACGAAACCGGCGGCAAGGTCATCGACGGCTACTCGCTCCGCACCGAACGCTATCGCTATACCGAATGGAACGGCGGCGAAGAGGGAACAGAAATTTACGACTACCAAACCGATCCGCGCGAGATGAAGAACATCGCCCGCGATCCGTCGGCCGCCGCCGAACGCGCCAAGCTGCAAGCCCGCCTGCGTGAAATCAGGAAGCAGCGCGGCGGCTGAGGCGGTTGGCCATCGCGCGCGCATCGCTCGCCCATCCCCTGGCGGAGTGGGCCGTAGTGTGGCTCCACCAGCGCCG
>CAYUZM010001318.1:0-1752 GCA_964449665.1 uncultured Solibacteraceae bacterium | reverse complement strand
GGAGCATCGTTTCGGCCAACGCCCCGCCCCGGCCCGGAGAAGGCGCTTTGAAATTCGACTCCGTAGAAACCTGGGTGGAACCGCGCGTGGAATGGACGCAGATGTTCCGCGAGGCGTGGCGTATTCAACGCGACTTTTTCTACGAGCCCAACCTGCATGGCGTCGACGTCAAGGCGATGGAGAAACGATATGAGCCGTTTCTTGCGAACGTGGGCAGCCGTGGCGATCTGAACTACTTACTCGGCGAGATGATGGGCGAGTTTACGGCGGGGCATCTCTACATTTCCGGCGGCCAAAAGCCGGAAGTAAAATCGGTCCCTGGCGGCCTGCTGGGTTGCGACTTCAACATCGAAAACGGACGCTACCGGTTCGCAAAGGTATACGACGGCGAAAACTGGAACCCGGAAGCTCGTGCGCCCCTGACGCAGCCGGGCGTGAATGTTGCGGCCGGCGAATATCTATTGGCGGTCAATGGCCGCAATCTGAGCGCGTCGGAGAATGTCTACCAGGCACTCGAAGCGGCCGCAAGCCGCCAGGTAACTCTGCGCGTGGGCGCGGACTCCAGCGGCGCGGGCGCGCGCGATGTGGTCGTTGTCCCGGTGGCAAGCGATTCCCGGCTGCGCTACCTGCACTGGATCGAAACGAACCGCCAGAACGTCGACCGGCTCAGTGGCGGTAAGTTGGCCTATGTGCATCTGCCCGATACCTCGCGCGGCGGTTACACGAATTTCAATCGCTATTTCTTTGCACAAATCGGCAAGGAAGGCGCGATCATGGACGAACGCTTCAACGCGGGCGGATCGCAGCCGGACCACATCATCGACTACCTGCGCCGTCCGCTCATGCACTATCGCAACACGCGGCATGGCGAAGACTTCCAGGGTCCGTTGGGCGGAATCTTTGGTCCCAAGGTAATGATGATCAACGAATTCGCCGGCTCGGGCGGCGACTCCATGCCGTGGTATTTCCGCAAGGCCGGCGTGGGAAAGCTTGTGGGTAAAACAACCTGGGGCGGATTGGTGGGCGGCGCCGGCGGCTTCCCCAACCTCATGGACGGCGGCAGCGTCACCGCTCCCAGCGTGGGCTGGTGGGACCCGTACACGGGCGAATGGGTCGCCGAGAATGTCGGCATCCATCCCGACGTGGAGGTGGAATTCGATCCGAAGGCCTGGCGCCAGGGACACGACGCGCAGTTGGAAAAGGCCGTCGAAGTGTTAATGGCGGAGCTGAAGAAACCGAAGCCGCCCCTAAAGCCGCGCCCGCCGTTTCCGAACTATCAGAAACCGGCATCGGCTCCTGCAAAGGGGCAAAAAGCAACGGGAAAGTAGGCGCGCATCCGCGCCCCACTTACTTCGCGAAATACTCTTCGTCGATCGTCACCGGATACTTCTTGCGCAGCTCCTCCATGATCTTCGACCGCAGTTCCGGTCCGCTCTTTTCCTTGATTTCGGCCTTCACTTCGTCAAAAGCGCGCTGCTTGGTATCGAGCACCTGGATCACGTGAAAGCCGAACTGCGATTTCACCGGCTCGCTGACCTGATTCTTCTCAAGCGCGAAGGCGGCCTGTTCAAACTGCGGCACCATCTGACCGGCTGAAAAGAAGCCAAGGTCCCCGCCCCGCGCACCCGAGCCAACGTCGTCGGACTCGGCCTTGGCAAGCGCCGCAAAGTCTTCATCGGCAACAATCCGCTTGCGAAGTTCCTGCCCGTGCGCAAACGCTTCGGCTCCGGTCCTCTCCTTTTGCCCTTCGCC
>CAYUZM010001317.1:0-1754 GCA_964449665.1 uncultured Solibacteraceae bacterium | reverse complement strand
GCTCGGTCATCTCCGTTGCCGCGTTGCCGATGTCGATCTGCCCGCAGGCGATATCGAACGCGCGCCCATCGAGCGAAATGCTCTTCGTCAATCCCGTAATTGCGTGCTTCGTCGCCGTGTAAGGAGCCGAATGCGGCCTCGGCGTGTAAGCCGAAATCGATCCGTTGTTGATGATGCGCCCGCCCCTCGGCGTCTGCGCCTTCATCATCCGAATCGCCTCCTGCGCGCACAAAAACGCGCCCGTCAAATTCACCGCGACGACCTGATTCCACTTCTCAAACGTCAGATCCTCCATCGGAATCGCCGGCGCGCCCATGCCCGCGTTGTTGAACAACACATCCAGCCGCCCATGCGCCTTCGCGATCTCGGCAAACAAAGCCTTCACCGCCTCCGGCTGCGTCACGTCCGTCGGCACGGCCAGCATCGCCGGCTGACCTTCCTTCGCCATCGCCGCCGTCTTCGCCAGCTCGTCCGCACGCCGTCCGGCCAGCACCACGGCGAACCCCGCCGCCTGCAATCCCAGCGCCGCCGCGCGTCCCACGCCGCTTCCGGCGCCCGTCACCAAAGCAACTTTCACACTCAAGCAATCACCTTCTTCACCACTTCACCTCTCACTCCAGTCAGTCTCTGGTTCATCCCTTGATAGAACCACGTCAGCTTCGTATGATCGAACCCCAGCAGGTGCAGCAGCGTCGCGTGCAAATCGGAGACATGCACCCGCTCCTCCACCGCTGCGAAGCCCAGCTCATCGGTCGCGCCGATCGCCTGCCCGCCCTTCACACCGGCACCCGCCAGCCACATCGAAAACCCGTGCCAGTCGTGGTCGCGCCCCGGCTTGCCCACGCCTTCGCTCGTCGGCGTGCGCCCGAACTCGCCGCCCCACAACAGCAGCGTCTCGTCCCACAACCCCGTCGTCTTCGGGTCCTGCATCAGCGCGGCAATCGGCTTGTCCGTCTCGGCCGCGTGCAGCGTATGGTTGTGAATGCAGTCGTTGTGCCCGTCCCAGGTGTCTTCAATGTGCCCGCCGCCGGAATAGAGCTGCACAAACCGCACGCCCTTCTCCAGCAGCCGCCGCGTAATCAGACATTTCTTTCCGAAATCGGCCGTCACCTTCTCGTCCAACCCATACCGCCGCCGTGTCGCCTCGCTCTCCGTGCTCAAGTCCACCGTCGCCGCCGCCTCGGTCTGCATGCGATAGGCGAGTTCATAACTCTGCACCCGCGCCGCAAGCTCCGAATCATCCTTGTGCATCTCCAAGTGCGACTCATTCAAAGCCCTCAGCAAATCGAGCGACCGCCGCTGCGTCCGGTCGTCCACCGGAGCCTGCAAGTCCAGCAGCGGCGCGCCCGTCGATCGGAACAGCGTCCCCTGATACGCGGCCGGCATGTACCCCGCCGTCCAGTTCGATGCGCTCCCAATCGGACCGCCCCGCGGATCGGTCATCACCACAAACGACGGCAAACTCTCGTTCGCCGACCCCAGCCCATACGTCACCCAAGCGCCAATGCTCGGCTTGCCCAACAGAATGCTGCCCGTGTTCATCTGCAGGCATCCCGACGCATGCGCGGCGGTGTCCGTGTACATCGAACGGATCACGCACAAGTCATCGGCAAACTTCGCCGTGTGAGGAAACAGGCTGCTGATCGGCAGCCCGCTCTGCCCATGGTTCTGGAACTCGAACGGCCTGCCCATCAGGTAGCCCACCGGACGCCCCGTCGACCCCAACCCCCGCTTGCCCCGGTACTTCTGCCCCC
>CAYUZM010001316.1:0-1754 GCA_964449665.1 uncultured Solibacteraceae bacterium | reverse complement strand
GTGGATGTGCGGGTGGCAGTGGGGGGGGGCGGGGAGCGGGGGGTGTGGAGCAGGTGCGGCTAGGGGGCTGCGGGGCCGGGGGACGGAAGGAGGGGGGGGGACACAGGAGGTGGGGTGATGTGGGTGGCGGGGGGGAGGGGGGGCGGGGGACCGGGAATGTCGGGGTGGTGGGGAGGGCGTGGGGTGTGGGAGCGAGGTTGGGGCTGGGGTCAGGGCCCAGGGTTGAAGAGATGGCGGCGGAGGAAGGCGAACTGTTCGTTGGCGGCGCCGCGGATGTCCTGGTAGTCGGTGGCGAGGCGGACTTCGCAGGTGAGTTTGAGTGGAATACAGAGTTCGCGGAGATAGGCTCCGAAGCGGGGGTGGTGGATGCCGGTGCCGGGGCGGGCGTTGGGGGGCACGTCGACGTCGGGTTCGTCGTAGTAGAGCCAGGCGGGCGGGTCGTCTTTGGAGAGATAGGTGGCCGGGGAGGCGTCGCGGAAGAGGGCGCGGGCGCGGGGAGTGCCGTATTCGGCGATGGGGAGGCCGAAGAAGATGGGTCCGGAAGGATGGCGGGCGGTGGCGGGGGAGATGAACTCGGAGAGGAGGCGCGGGTCGAGGGTGGTTTGGGCTCCGTTGACAGCCATGGCGCGGAGGCGGGAGGATTCGCGTTCGATGGGATCGGTGGAGGCGGGGTTGGCCAAGTCGTCGTGATAGCCGATCCAGAGAGCCATGCAGGCGCCGGCGGAGCCACCCATGGCGGCGATGCGGGTTTTATCGAGGTTCCACTTGCGCGCTTTTGAACGCAGGAACTGGATGGCGCGGACGCCGTCGAGCATGGGGGCGGGGAAGGGGGCTTGGGTGGCGTAGCGGTAGTTGATGGCGGCGACGGAGATGCCGGCGTTGAGGAGGCGGTCGCGCATGGCGGCGTTGAGACTCTCCTTGTTGCCGGCGACGAAGCCTCCGCCGTGGATGTAGACGACCAGGGGCGTGGGTTCGTTGGAAGAGGCGCGGTAGAAGTCGAGCATGTTGCGCGCGTGGGGGCCGTAGGCGACGTTGGCCTCGGTCTGGGCGAGGGCGGCGGCTGCGAGGAGCGTGGCGAGGAGCGCTGTGAGTGGGAGGCGCATTAGTGCATGTAGAGACCGCCGTCGACGTTGAGGGTTTGGCCGGTCATCCCGTCGCTGAGCGGGCTGGCGAGGAAGAGGCAGGCGGCGGCGACGTCGTAAGGCAGGATGCGGCGGTCAAGGCACTGCTGGGCCTGGATGGCGCGAATATCGTCCATGTTGGCGTGGACGACTTCGCCCTCGGTTTTGATGGCGCCGGGGGTGACGGCATTGACGTGGACGTTGTGGCGGCCGGTTTCGCGGGCGAGGGAGCGGGTGAGTCCGAGAACGGCGCCTTTGGAGGCGACGTAGTAGGTGAGCTTTTCGACGCCGATCCAGAAGGTGACCGAGCTGATATTGACGATTTTGCCGGAGCGGCGGGTGATCATGCCGGGGAGAACGAGCTGGCAGCTGTGGAGGAGGCTTTTGACGTTGACCTCTTGCATGCGGTCCCAATCGGCCTCGGTGGTTTCGAGGAAATTGCGGCGTGGGTAGATGCCAGCGTTGTTGATGAGGGAGTCGATTTGGCCGTAGCGGGAGAGGGCGGCGTCGACGGCGGATTGGACATCGGCGCGGAGGGAGACGTCGCACTTCATGGCATGGGCAATGCCGCCCGAGGCGGTGATGCGGGCGGCGGTAGCTTCGGCCTGGGCGGTGCTGATATCGAGGACGTAG
>CAYUZM010001315.1:0-1759 GCA_964449665.1 uncultured Solibacteraceae bacterium | reverse complement strand
GCGTTTGCACGTACTTCGGTTCCGAGGCCGAATCACCGAGCGCCTTGCGGATGTCGGCGACCGCGCGCGTCAGCGTGTTGTCGCTGATGTTCACGTCGGGCCAGAAGCGCGCGAGCAGTTCGTCCTTGGTAACGATGGCGCCGTCGCGGGTCGCGAGGTGGCCCAGGATTTCGACGAGGCGGGGAGAGAGATCGAGCGGTTGCCCCTCGCGGGCCAACGTCCACGTCCGCGGGTCGATCTGGAAGGGACCGAAGCGGATCACGGAGCTGATTCTAGCCGGGATGCGGTCGCTCAGCAGAGCACATCGCGGGCGGCGAGGGCTTTCGCGGCGTTATCGATGGCGCCGCGGATTTCGGGATCGGCGATGAGGGAGGCGGCCTGCGCGGCTTCGGTTTCGTAGGTGCAGGCGGCGGTGAGTTTGAGCGCGCCAGTTGGGTCGGCGGCGGCGTTCATGCCGAGGGCGGCGCGGAGGTGGGAGAGATCGCCGAGGGTGCCGAGGGCTTGCAGGGCGGGATTTCGGCGAAGGCTTTCGAGATCGTAGAGCGGCTTGGTGAGTTTGGCGCGAATGGCGACGGCTTCTTCGCTGGCAGCGGGTTGGTAGAAGGACGCGCCGGGGGCGGTGGTTTCGAGTTTGCGGAAGAGGTGGTGGAGGCGGCGGAGGCGGTAGCGGATGTCGAAGTTGAGGAGGAACTGGTTGAGCCGGTCGGCTTTGGGGGGGTGATCGGCGGTGGCTGGGGTGGGACCGTATTCGGCATCGCGCCAGGCTTCGACGAGGAAGCGTAGTCTGTGGCCGTACATGGACTCGCAACTGACCTGGAAGTACTCGCAGAGGAGGTTGGTGAGGTCGGTGGTCACAGTGGCGACTTTGATGCGGTGGTAGGCGATGTAGCCACGGCCGTAGCGGCGGGCCAGGTCGATGGTGTCGAGGCTCTCCCATTCGCCTTTGGAGAGGGCGGGGGCCGTGGCGGGTTGGGGCGGCGCGGCGGCGGGATGGATGGTGGGAGCGCTGTCGGGGATTGTGTCGACGATGTCGGCGGCTTCGCGGATTTTGTTGACGAGGTTTTGAAGGCGGTCGATTTCGCGGTTGCGTTCGAGGGTGCGTTCAAGGTCCTGGCGAATGGTTTCGTAGCGAGGGAGGCTTGATAGCGCCATCCAGGCGTTAGCGAGGGCGTTGGGGCGTCGGAGCTGAATTTTGTCTTGTTCGGGGTTGTCGGGGGCGGGTTCGAGGTAGAGGAGTTTGCGGTCAATAGGGAGGACGCCTTGGCGTTTCAGGATCTCGTCGATGACGAAGCTGAAGGGTTTGTTGTCGAGGTAGCCGCCGTCGGCGAAGGCGCGGTATTCGAATTCGGTTTGCGGGACGCCGGTGTTGAGGAGGGCTTCGGGGGTGTAGTCGGGGTAGAAGGGCTGGTATCGCGGGTTGGAGGATGCCGAGGCGGCGTCGCGTTGGAGGATGCCTTCGCGGCGGAGGGTGTCGTCGATGTCGGAGAAGAGCATGGGCTCAAAGGCGACGGGGAAAGAGGAGGTGCAGCGAGCGGCAAAGGCTAGGAAGGGGGTGTATTTTTCCTGGAAATGAAAGGGGGAGGGAATGGGGGAGTGGCGGAAGTGGAAGCTAGTTCGGTGGCGGCGTTCGAAGACCTGGCCCTCGGAGAGTTGGATGGGGAGGACAAGGCCGCGGAGGTCGGTGGCAGTGATGTGGAGGTCGAGTTCATCGACGACGGTCCCGGCATCATGCTGATCGTCGAGAAACAGCCGACCGCCA
>CAYUZM010001314.1:0-1760 GCA_964449665.1 uncultured Solibacteraceae bacterium | reverse complement strand
CGCGGCAGCCCTGCACAAAGAAGTCGCGCGCTGACCAGAGGTCGGCGCCGCAGCGATCGTTGGCCAGCGGCAAATCGTGGAACAGGCCGATCTCCAGTCCCTGGTCGATCGCGTGCTTCTGCGCCGCCTCGGCCTGCTGATCGATCTGCCACTGCACATATTTGTAGAACAGCACGGCGCGGGGATGCGTCCGCTGAAACTGGCGGCAGGCGGCGGTTCCGGGTGTCTGATACTCCTGGGGCCATTGCGGCCATACCCAAAGATCGGGGTACTTGCGGTGCAACCAGTGATCGAGCGCCGAAAACAGCGCGAACTCCTCCAGCCGCAACCCCTCCGTTGCCAGATAGGCGGCAAAGGCGAGACCTCGGTCGGTTTCCTGAACCCAGTCCGTGCGGTAGAACTCGCGGAATGCCACCAGAAGAAAGAGCCGCTTGAGCCGTGCCACGCGCTCATACTCGACAAACTCGCTCTGGTTGAGCGCGGCGATTTCGTTGCGAATGCCTTCGCTCTTCAATAGCCTTTGCGCCCAGCCGCAACGCGCCACCTCCGGGATGGCGGGAATGTCGAGATAGAGAAAATTGCGGTAGAAAATCGTGTTCGGCAGATAGGGGCTGGTGTTATAAGGCTGCCGGTTGAAGATCGCGTGCAGCGGATTGAGCGCGACAAAGCTGCCGCCGGCCCGATGAGCCACCCAATCGGTGACGCCGCCCAGCGCCGTGAAGTCGCCGCATCCCCATGTGGCGGCCGAGCGTACACCGTAAAGGCTCACCGCAAGCCCGGCACGCTTTTCGCCCCGTTCCAGGAATGGAGGCATGTAGGTGCGCGAGGGACACACAATCAGGCGCGTGGAGGCGCGTCGGACGGCCTCGCCGCCCGCGGTCCATTGCAGCCGCAGCGTGTGATAGCCGAGCGGGACCGGCGCCGGAACCGTCCAATCCCGTTCCTCTAATTCGACGTTCGTCCGGAGCACCGGAAACCCGCTCCAATCCGACTCGCCCTCGCTTGCCGTGCCGTCTTCCAGTTCCAGGCGCCAGTGCAACGTCGCACCGGCGTGGCGCGGCGATTTGATGGGGACGCGCATCTGTTCCTGCTCCACGACCACCACGGGCGGCGTCATCTGCTCCCACTGCTGGCGCTCGCGCGCGGTTAGTGAGCGTGCCAGTTCGTCCTCGCTCCCGGCGCTCATGCCAATCGCGGCCAGCAAGTGATGCGCGAGTTCGGGAGTCAACTCGTGGCGGTTCCCGAAAATGTCCCAATACTCGGGTGGAATGCCGCCCTGTTCGGCGGCGGCGCGCAGGCTCGCACCGAAATCCTGTTTCGCGCCTTCCGGTTGAGTGGTGTCGAGCATTGGCCGTTTCATTATTGTAGATGGTCGGCCGGTGGAACTATCCTTGGACCTCGTGGGATAATCAAGATCTCATGGAACTGCGCGAATATCGACCGCAATTGGGATCCTCCGAAGGCATCTTCGACCGGATCGATCAGTTTGGCGAAACCGGCTTTGAAGACAGCATCCTCACGACTACGGTCGACGCGGCCATCAATTGGGCCCGCAAGAACTCCATCTGGCCCATGGCCTTCGGGCTTGCCTGCTGCGCCATCGAGATGATGGCGATGACGGCTTCCCGATTCGATATTTCGCGTTTCGGCGCCGAAGTCTTTCGCGGTTCGCCGCGGCAATCCGACCTTATGATCATCGCCGGGCGCGTCTCGCAAAAGATGGCTCCCGTCGTGCGCCAGCTCTATCAGCAGATGCCCGA
>CAYUZM010001313.1:0-1762 GCA_964449665.1 uncultured Solibacteraceae bacterium | reverse complement strand
ATGCGCTGGGCGCCGTTACTGCCCTGGAACTCCACCTCGCCCTCGATGCATTGCCTCCCGCCTGCGACATCGTCGCCTGGATTGACTGTGACGTGATCCTCGAAGCAGGTTGGTCCCGCCGCGCCAGGGAGGCACTCGGCGCGGGCCGGCTCGTTCACCTTTTCGACCGGCAGATCAATCTCGCCCGCGACGGATTCGGCCAATCGCAATTCGGCGTCTCCGTCGCCCGCAAGTTACTTTCCGGAGAGATGACTCTGGCTGATTTCACGGCCGAGGCCCGCCCCGTTCCCCATACCGCGTGGGGACTTGCGTGGGCCGCCCCAAGGCCGTTGCTCGACGCGCACCGCTTCTACGACGCCTGTATCGCCGGCAGCGGGGATGCGGCTCTTTTCTGCGCCGCCGCTGGCGGTTTCGATCGTCCCCGCGAGGCGCTCCGAATGAGCCCAGACTGGCACCGTCACTATCTTGCCTGGGCCAAGCCATTCCATCGGGCGATCGCGGGCCGGATTGCCTGTCTGGACGGCCCCATCCTGCACCTGTGGCATGGGGAGACAGAACACCGGCAGTACCGGGAGCGGCATCAGCATCTCCAGCGGTTCCAATTCAATCCCGATGAAGATGTCGCGCTGACATCAAGCGGTTGTTGGCGCTGGAATTCCGCCAAGCCCGAGATGCACACCTGGATCGCCCAATACCTCACGGGCCGGAAGGAAGACGGCGATTGAGGCGGTATGGCGAGCTCACCGGGTGGCTATGCGTGCTTCCTGGTAGCAGGGGGCTAGTCAACGAATGCGAAAATGGCTAGAATGACTGCCCCGCGCTTAGCGATGTCTTTGCTTGTCCGCGACGAAGCGAGCCTCATCGCCCATAACATCCATTTTCATAGCCGCCTCGGGGTGGATTGTTTCATTGCAACCGACAACGGATCCGTTGACGGCACTCGGGAGATTCTCGATGACCTGAGCCGCGACTTCCCGATTCACATCATCGACGAGCCCGAGTTCACCATGCGGCAGGACGACTGGGTGAATCGCATGGCTCGGATCGCCGCGGACAAGTTCGGCGCCGACTGGATCATCAATGGAGATGCCGACGAGTTCTGGCTTCCCGCGGGCGGTTCGCTCAAGTCCGTAATCCCGCCGGGAGCCGCTGTTCTGCGCTGTCCGCGTGTTAACATGCTGGCCACCCATGCTCAAGTCGAAGCGCCCGATTACGCCTTTCACCACAACACGCTGCGCGTGCGGAAGCCCTACGACAACTCCACGTTTCATGAGCCGCCGTGGAGACTCAGCCGGACGCCGGTCGTGATGACCGCGGTCGGACGCAAGGTAATGTGCCGCCTGAACGGCCTGCGCGGAGTGGGCTACGGCAACCATGATGCGGTCCATGATGGTCCCGCCGCGGAATGCTCCGGGATTCTCATCTATCACTATCCCGTGCGAACCTTCGCCGAGTTTCTCTCCAAGGTGGTCAATCACGGCACGAGCCTGGAGAACAACCCGGCGATACCCACGCATATCGGATGGCACGTCCGGCGGTGGTTTGCCCTCTACAGGCAAGGCCTGATCGAAGAAGAGTACCGCCGGCTGCTTGTCCCGGAAGATCAAGTGAATGCCTACGTGAAGGAAGGTACTTTGTCGGTGGACCGCTCCATCGCCGGCGCATTGGCGGAAGCAGAGATTGCCGGGTAAGCTTTGAAGCCCTCCAGCGCCGGCCGAAGTGCGTCGTTTATAGTGAGGAAGAACTGCCCCGTTAACACGCG
>CAYUZM010001312.1:0-1765 GCA_964449665.1 uncultured Solibacteraceae bacterium | reverse complement strand
GCACCCCGCTCAACGCCATCCTCGGAATGTCCGCCTTGCTTGCCGAAACCAAACTCGCCCGCGATCAGCTTGATCTCGTCGAGTCCATCCAACTCTCAGGCACCACTCTCCTTGCCGTCATCAACGATGTCCTCGACTTCACCAAAATCGAGAACGGCAAGCTCATCATGGAGCGCGTCGAGTTCGATCTCCGCGCGGTCGTCGAAGATGCCATCGACCTCACGATCGATCGCGCCGCCGAAAAAGGCGTTCCCATCCGCCTCTGCGTCGCGCCCAATCTCGAAGGCGGCTGCATCGGCGATCCCACCCGCATCATGCAGGTGCTCATGAACCTGCTCTCCAATGCCGTCAACTTCATCCAAACCGGCGCCATCACCGTGCGCGTCGAAGAGGCCCGCGACCTCGCCCCAGCCCGCTTCATCCGCGTCCATGTGAGCGATACCGGTCCAGGAATTCCCCTCGACGCGCAAGCCAAGCTCTTTCAGCGTTTCACCCAGGCCGATTCCTCCACCACGCGCCGCTACGGAGGCACCGGCCTCGGCCTCGCCATCTCGCGACGCCTCGTGCGCATGATGAACGGCGAAATCGGCCTCGAAAGCGAGGTCGGCGAAGGCAGCACTTTCTGGTTCACCGCCGAGCTGCCCCCCAGCGCGCGCCGCTTCCCCCGCGCGCCCCTTGAACGGCTTTGTGGCAGCAAAGCCCTTGTCGTCGATCCGAACGAACAGGACCGCCGCGTGCTGGCCACCCAACTTGCCGCTCTCGGCCTGGAAGTCGAGGAAGCGTCGAACGGCCTCAAAGCCCTCGCCCTGCACGCCGCGGCCGGTGCTTCCGGCGCCCCCTTCCAACTGCTTTTTGCCAGCCGCGAAATGCCCGTCATGGACGGCCTGCAACTTTGCCGTCTCGTGCGCGCGCAGGAGTCGGGCGCCTCACTCGCAACGTTTCTCATCGCCTCCTCCCACGTCTGGGGACCGCTCTCCGACGCCGACTCCGCCGTCATCGGCGACCGCCTCGTCAAACCGGTCCGCGAACTCAAACTCCATGCCGCTCTCTCCCGCGTCCTGGCCGGCTTGCCGTCCGCGCTCGCTCCTTCGCCCGCTGAGGCCCCACCGGCTCCCATCCTCTCTCAACGCACCCCCCACATCCTGGTCGCCGAAGACAACCCCATCAATCAGAGGTTCGTTACTCTCATGCTCGACAAGCTCGGCTGCACCTCCGAGGTTGCCCACAACGGCGCCGACGCCCTGCAAGCGTTCCAAAGCGGACGATTCGATCTCATATTCATGGATTGCCACATGCCCCAGATGGACGGCTTCGCCGCCACGCGCCACATCCGCGCGATTGGCGGCCACGGCGCCACCGTCCCCATCATCGCCCTCACCGCGGACGTCATGGAATCCACCCGCGAACGCTGCCACGCCGATGGCATGAGCGGATTCCTCACCAAACCCACCGGCCGCGACGCCATCGCCTCCGTCCTGAGCCGGTGGCTCTCGAATTCACCTCGAACACCCGCTTGATGCCTCTCATTCCCACTGAACCCGTCGGAAGCATTCCGCGCCCCCCTCAACTCATCGGTCTCATTCGGAACCACACCGGTCTTGGCCACCCCGGTGCCGCGCCCGCGCAAGCCGAAGACGATGCCGTGCGCGATACGCCCGAGCGATGTCGCGCCACCGGCCCGACCGGGGTCACCGACGGTGATCCACACACACTGACCTTCATCGTCCACCACAACCCCCGCTCGCCCCTGCATGCCCCGACCCGC
>CAYUZM010001311.1:0-1779 GCA_964449665.1 uncultured Solibacteraceae bacterium | reverse complement strand
CCAGCGCCACGCGCATCTTCCAACCGCCCGACAACGCCCCCACATCGCCCGCAATCTGCTCGTCCGTGAACCCCAGCCCGTGCAATACCTCGGTCGCCTGCGCCTCCAGCGTGTACCCGCCCAGATGCTCGTACTCCTCCTGCACATGCCCGAACCGGTCGAGAATCTCGTCCATCTCATCGGCGCGCTCCGGGTCTTCCATCGCCTGCTGCAGCTCTTCCAACTCGTGATGCAGCTCCCCGGCGCGCCCGCTCCCCGCAATGGCCTCCTCCAATACGGACCGCCCCTTCATCTCCTCCACGTCCTGCCTGAAGTAGCCGATGGTGACCTTCTTCGGAACCGTCACCTCCCCTTCATCGGCGTTCTCCTCGCCCACCACCATCCGGAATAACGTGGTCTTCCCGGCCCCGTTCGGACCCACCAATCCCACCTTCTCTCCAGGGTTCAATTGAAACGAGGCCTCGACAAATACCAACTGCCGCCCGTACTGCTTGTTTATGTTTGAGAACGAAATCATCCAGCTTCCCAACCTAGCAGAGTCGCGCCCCTGGAACGCTCGCCCACCAGCTCCCCCCAAAAAAAATTCTCCACCCCCTGACACAATCCCCGCCTACCCTACGCAACTCCACCGAGGGAACACAAACACATGGAATGGATGACAGCCGCCGAATGCGCCGACTGGTGGAACAAGGTAATCGGAAACAACGTCGACCGCGTGCAGAAATGGTCCGAATCGCAAGGCTACGACGCCAACACTACCGTCGGCTTCTGCGTCTTCTGGGGCACCAACAGCGTGCAAACCGGCGCCGACATCCTTCTGCTCGATAACCTCAAGCTCGGCCAGGGCGCGGGCGATGCCTCCACCGGCGGCTCCAAGTGGGGCTACCTCGCCGACGTCGGCCGCCTCACCGCGTTCATCCCGCTCTTCCGCGCCCCCGGCGCCGTGGGAAAAGCCGTCTCCAGCGGCGTAAAGGCCGAACAGACCCTCGCCAAATCCGTCCAGGCCGCCGGCAAAGGCGGGCAGGCAACCAAGCTCACCGCCGAAGGCGAACACCTCGCCATGTCCGGCAAAGACTACCTTCTGCAAGTCTTCAAACTCAAAGACCCCGCCTCCCAACACGGCATCTGCTGGGCCATCTCCATGGCCCAAGCCCTCCGCCACACCGGCCGCTATTGGGCCCGCGTCGAAGACATCGCCAAACTCCTCAACGTCTCCCGCGGCGCTTCCATGTTCGACGACCTCGAAAAGGTCAGCATCACCGCCCTCAAGCAGCTCAAAGTCATCCTCGACGGCTTCAAAGTCAAGTGCGTCTACCAGGAACTCGACGCCTTCCGCCGCATGGGCCACAACACCATGCAGATGCTCGAAATCGCCCTGCCCCGGCTCGACAAAGCCCGAGGCGTCCTGCTCTTCGGCGTGCGCTGGATCTCAAAGTCGGGTGAAGAGGTCGGCCACGTCCTCTACGCCTTCCGCGATGCACAGGGCATTCTCAAAATTGCCGACCGCTCCGGTGAGGTCGTCACCAGCTTCGCGCAATTGGAAAAATACTACCCCGGCATCGCGAAAGCGTCCGCGCAAACCATCGACGCCGCCATCTTTATCCACGAGGCGTCCATCCCGCAAACCACCCGCGAGGCCCTCCGCCACATGGGCCCCCTCGGCAACCTCATGATCCCCCTCGTCCTCGCCCCCGCCGCCATGGCCGCGAAAAACAAGGCAAAACCAAAACAAGGCTGACCAGTGGCCGCTGCCCTAACGCCGCCGCCGCAACCCGATCG
>CAYUZM010001310.1:0-1782 GCA_964449665.1 uncultured Solibacteraceae bacterium | reverse complement strand
GCCCTCAAGATTTTGAGGGGCTTTGCAAATCGCGCCCAAACCGCTGCCCGGCGCACTCATCCCCGGCTTCACGCTTACCGACCAACACGGCGTGTCCTTCACGCTCTCGGAACTGCGGGGCCGCTGGGTTGCCGTTAACTTCATCTACACGCGCTGTCCGCTCCCCGAGGTCTGCCCGCGCCTCACCGCCACCTTCGCCTCGCTCCAGCGCCGTTTCCGCGACGCGCCGCTCACGCTTCTGTCCATTACACTCGACCCGCGCTACGACACTCCGGAAGTGCTCGCCGCCTATGCCCGGCGTACCAATGCCGGCCCCAACTGGCGCTTCCTGACCGGCCCGCCCGAAGCCGTCAACGACGTTGCGCGAAGCTTCGGCCTCTTCTCCTGGACCGAAGAAGGCGTCATCGTTCACAGCTCCACAACAGCCCTCATCGATCCCACCGGCTGCCTCGCCGCGTCGATCGAAGGCTCGTCCTTCGGACTCGAAGAGATCACCGCATTGATAAACTACTCTCTCGCGCCCTCCTCTCCCACGCGCGATTGACAAGGAGCCCCGTTTGGTCCGTTTCAAAGCACGCGACGGCCGCGATCCCAAAGAGCTTGCCGTCCTCGACATGGACTCGCACCTGCAGGACGAGCGCCTCAAACAAAAGTACGTGTCGACGATGTTCGACATCCTTGCCCCCGGCTATGACACGTTCACGCGCGTGTTTTCCTTCGGCATGGACCGCGGGTGGAAGCAGACGCTCATCCGCGAAGGCGTGGCTCGCGCGCCGAAGTCTCCGCGTATCCTCGACCTTGCCTGCGGCACGGGCGACCTTTGCGCCGACCTCGCCCAACGCACGCAATCGCCTCTTGCCCTCGGTTTCGACCTCAGCCCAAAGATGCTGCTGGAAGCCACGCGCCGCGCCCGGCACGCACCGCAGTTGAAGCTTCAGTTCGCGGTCGGCAACATGCTCTCGCTTGCCCTTCCGGACGCAAGCGTCGACCTGGTCAGCATCGGCTACGGCATCCGCAACACGCACGCCGCCGAACGGACGCTTCGCGAGATTGCCCGCGTCCTCCGTCCAGGCGGCATCCTGCTCAATCTCGACTTCTACCGCCCCACCAATGCCCTATGGCGCGAGCTCTATTTGGGTTATATGTCCGTTGCCGGCAACGCGGCCGGTTGGCTCTGGCACCGCGAACCGATCACCTACGGCTACCTGGCCCCTTCCATTCGCCGCTTCGTTACGATGCCGGAGTTTGAACGCTTGCTGGGCGTCACGGGTTTTACGCTGGAATGGCGCAAGTCGCACTTGATCGGCGCGCTGGGGTTGCATGTAGCGCGGCGGCGCTAAGCGCAAACACGCGACCCGGCCGGCCGCGGCCCGCGCGGTGACTCCTCCGGTCTACATCACGTCCGCCCACCTGGGTGAGGCGGCAAACGCCGCGTGGATCAGGCCGACATGCGAGTACGCCTGGGGAAAGTTGCCCCACATGCGGCGCGTTTTTGCGTCGTAGTCTTCCGACAGCAACCCGAGGGGAGAGACCACGCCACGGATACTCTCAAACAGAGCCTGGGCCTCCGAGCGCCGTCCATCAGCCACCAGTGCCTCAACCAGCCAGAACGTGCAAATGATGAACGCCACCGTGGGCGTTCCGAAGCCGTCATTGAGTTGATAGCGGAGAAGCCACCCGTCGCGAGTGAGTTCCCGGCGGATTGCGTCCACCGTGCCGCGCAACCGGAGGTCGCCCTCGGGAAGGAATCGCAGCCGTGCCATCTGCAGCAGGGAGGCGTCC
>CAYUZM010001309.1:0-1783 GCA_964449665.1 uncultured Solibacteraceae bacterium | reverse complement strand
TCACGCCCCCCGGCGTCGAAACCACAGCCTTCCCCATCGCCATCGCTTCCATGATCTTGATGTTCGTTCCCGCGCTCGCCAGCAACGGCGCAATCACCACGCTCGCCCGCCGGTAGGCCGCGCGTGGATCGCTTACGAACGCCTCCATCTCAATTCCCGCCTGCGTCAAATCGAGCCGCGCCCGGTCACGGAACAACTCCAGAAAATACTCCGGCCGCTTCCCCGCAATCACGTGCAGCGTGTAGCCCTCCAACCGCGGCCACACCTCGCGCAGGAACCATTCGAGCGCCAGCACATTCGGCAAATGCGCGAATGACCCGATGAACAACAGCCGCTTCTCCTCCGGCTCCGCATCCGCGCCCCCAACCGCCGGAGTGAACCGCTCCAAATCCACGCCATTCGCCAGCACCACGGCGTTCGCCGCGCCCACCGTCCGTGCGTCCTTTTCCGACATCACCACGACGCGGTCCACTTCCTGCCACGCAGCCTTTTCAAAACGAACCCACCGCTCCCACTGCTTGCGCGTCTCCCAGTCTTCCCTTTCCCGCAGCAGTTGTTCATACAGGTCGAGCGTCACATCGTGCTCCACCATCACCGTTGCCGCCGGCGCGCAGTCCTTCGCGTATTGCGCCAACTGTGTGAACTCCAACTGCACCACCCCCGGCCGCCACTTCCGCACCAACTGCGGCAACAGCGCATGCATCACGGGCTCGTCGAACTCCTCCACCACATCCGGCCGCTCCGTCATCGGCCGCGCGTGCGAACCCTCCCGCCGCACCACCACAATCTCCACGCACAACTCCATCAACTCCGCCGGCGGCGCCGCCAACTCATCGGCGAAGTACACCAGCACTTGATCGAAGTCCCGCGCTCCTTCGCGCATCAAATTGAACATCCGCACCGCGCCCCCATGCGACAACGGAAACGGAGCATACGAGCTCACCACCATCACGCAAGGCCGCGCTCCTATCGCGCCACGCCCCCGCGCGCCCGGGGAAGGGAACACCGCATGTTCCCCGCTCCCCAACGCAAGCACCAACTCCTCATCCACACCGCACACTGCCCCCCTCGCCTCATCCGCCCGCGCCCGCGCCGCCCAACCCAAAGCCTCTAGCGCCCCAGCATCCGGCTCCTGCCGCGCCGCCAAATGATTCAAGTGCCCGATCGCCGCCCCCCACAACCGCTCAAACACACGCCCCGACGCCACGCTCGAAACCATCCACCGCAAGAAATTCACCTTCACCGCAACGTCCAACTCATGCCCCGTGAAAAACCGGCTCGTCGTCGCGCGATGCCGGTGCACCACCTTCCCCCCCGCCACAAACACGCCCGCCCAACCCCTCTGCCACGCCCGCCAGCCGAAATCGAGGTCCCCCAAATACGCCGGAACCAATTGCTCGCCCAACCCGCCCAACGCCGCCAGCTTCTCCGCATCCACCAACGAACACCCGCCGCTCCCATACAACACGTACGTCAGGTCTTCGCCCGCCACCGGCTCATCGCAGCGCAAAAAGAAATCGTCCTCGCTCCGCCGCCGCGACTGCCACACCGCCTTCCCCGTCTCCTCGCGCCGCACGCCTTCGGGAAACAGAATCTGCGCCGTCGCGCAAAACAAATCCGGCACGCGCTCGAACGCCGCGAACAACGGCGCTAAGAACCCCGGCTCGAGCGTCATATCGTTGTTCAGAAACAGTACATGCCAATACCGCGCCCGCCGCCCCCCGCGATCCACCGCCACCCCCAAACTTCACCCCCCCGCCCTCCACCCCACCTCCCCCCCCCC
>CAYUZM010001308.1:0-1789 GCA_964449665.1 uncultured Solibacteraceae bacterium | reverse complement strand
TGCCGAACGGCAGGCCCAATGGGACGCCGACAGCGTTGCCCGCAAAGCCAAGGCCGAAGCGGACCGGGAATATTGGAACGCCCAACGGCGAGCGCAAGGTCTGCCCTCATACGAGGAGGTCGCCGCCAAGAACGCGGCCCGCTCGTCCCAAACACAGGCTTCGTATGCCGGTACTTACGCGGGAAGGGCGCGCGCGGGTGGCGCCGTTGAAGCGAGTGCCCGGCCGGAAGCCCAACCCATTGCTCCCGAAGCCCTCCGTGCCATTGCCGTGGGAGCCAAGAGCGCCGACGTGGTCGCCGCACTCGGCGATCCGCCAGGCAAAGTCTCCACCGGCGAGGGTGCGGAAAGCTGGACCTACCTGCTCACCAGTGGAGCGTTTGCCAAGGTGAAGATGGAAGCCGGAACGGTCAAGGAAGTCGTCATTCCCGAGTAGTTCGAGCAGGAGAACCATGAGATTGCGACTCGTGTTGGCGGTGATTGCCCTGTTCGGATCGGCCGGCACGGCCGTCGCCCAGTTCAACATTCAATGGAAATACACCTGCGCCCCCGGACGCTTCCGCATCTCCTACAGCAGTAAGGACCCTAAGTCGTGGCACTACTGCTACGACGGCAAATACTACAACGAGAAAACCCTGCCCGCCGATCTCCGCGCCTACTTCAACAAGGTCGATCAGGACATGAAAGAGGCGATGGACAAGTTCCACAAAGACTGGGACGAAAGCAAGCAGCGCAGCACCGAGTATTGGGCCAAGGTCGACGCCGACCGCGCCGCCCGCGGACTCCCGACGCTCGCCTCGCAGCGCGAAGCGAATATGCGCTGGGCCGCCGAGCGCCACGGCCGTAGCCTACCGGGAACCAAGCCCGGCGCCGCCGGCCGAAGCATGCTGCTCCGCTCGTCCGCGGGCCCAGGAGGCGGCGTCGAGGCCAGCGCCAAACCCGAGGCGGAACCCGTCGCCCTCGAAACGCTCAAGGCCATCGCCCCAGGCACCTCAGCCGCCGACCTGGTAGCCGCCCTCGGCGAACCCCCAGGCAAAGTCGCCACCGGCGATGGGGCCGAAAGCTGGACCTACGTGCTCACCACCGGAGCCTTCGCCAAAGTGAAGATGGAGGCGGGCGCGGTCAAAGCAGTGGTGCTGCCGGACTAGCGCACGCTCTTGCTCCGCTGGTCACCGTCGTCCATCGACTCTATCGCGATTCACTGCCTCACTTACCGCCTCGCCGCACGCGGCCGCGCGTAGACCCGTGCAACCGTAGGGCGTGCGCACACGGTACCAACACCCAGACCACCACCGGGCGTCACAACTTTACACTTTTACATGTCCACTTGACACACGACGCCCCCGTCAACCGCCACAATTCACAGATTGCAAAGGAGAAACACCAGCCAGATGACCCAACTGTAAAGCGTAAGGCCAGAGAAAAAACTCTTTACACCTCGCTCCCAGGCCCCCGGGCCCCAGCCGAGTGCGCCATCATTCCGCCTGGAGTGCCCCTTCGTTCCTGTCTGGAGTGCTCCACCGGTCCGCCTTGGAAGCCCCCTCATTCCTGTGCCAGGAATCCGGCGCTCCTCGCCTATCGGGTTGCCTGCAAACCGAAAGTCCCGGGCGGCATGCGTGAGCGATCGGCGTGAATCGGCGTCCACCGGCGGCCATAGCCAACCGCCCGGCTCAATCGCCCAGGAATTTCCCGTAGGCCTGCAACTCCGGCATGTTGTCGAACACCGCCTTCACGCCGGCCGTAATCGGAATCGCGAACACCAGCCCCAGCGGCCCCCACAACACGCCCCAGA
>CAYUZM010001307.1:0-1790 GCA_964449665.1 uncultured Solibacteraceae bacterium | reverse complement strand
TGGTTCCACGTGGGTCTCTCCGGCGCCTGCGTGAACCCGGGGGTATCAATCGGCGCCACCGACGACTACGGCTACACCGTCATCGCGGACCCTGTGCACGTGCACGACCTGCAGGCAACGATCCTGCACTTTCTAGGCGTGGACCACACGAAGCTGACGTATCAGTTTCAAGGGCGCCACTTCCGGTTGACGGATGTGCATGGGCGTGTGGTGAAAGCAGTCTTGAACGCTTAAGCCCGAAGCCAAGGCCGCAACTGCTCCAACATCTCCTTGATGTTCCGCTTCGCTTCCTCATCCAGCGGCGTGGCATTCTTCGGAACGCTCGGCTTGCCGCCCCGCGAGAGATACGTCTTGAACACTCCCCGCAACGTCATGATGTATTTCGTGCCGGCCATTCCATAGGCTTCATAGACCGGCAGGAACCAAGTGGTGCGCATGCACATCTGCGAGGCTTCGGCGCGCTTGCCCGCGTGAAAGAGATCCCATGCGGCGGCGTAGAGTTCGGGCAGCGTGGAAGCGGGCATGTTGCCGGCCGAACCGCGCAGCATCTCTTCGTAGAGTGTCTTGCCGTGATTGCCCGTGAATGGGTGCAATTCGGGATGCTTCTCACGGTAGAAGGTGAGCTTGGGCAGCGGCGGGCCGGCCTCATCCTTGATATAGCGCAACGTGGGGATGGCCTTCGACATCTCGACGATGAACTCGGCCGTCATGTCGCCGATGGCCTGCACAAAGAAAGGCAGCTTGCAGGCCGCACCGATGGCCTTGTAGTAGTCGAAGAGTTTATGCCGATCGGTCACGCCGCTTTGCGGAATGGCGATGATGGCGTCGGGCGCCAGCCGCTCGGCGTGGCGCGCGTACTCCACAGCTTCCTCGACGGTGGGCGCCTGCATGCCCAGTACGAGCGCGGGACGCAGCGCGGGCGCCACCTTGGCGAGTTTCTCCGCGCCGGTGAACCGCTCCTCCGGACGCAATGCCGCCCACTCGCTCGCCAGTTGCGGCCACACCATGCCGTGCACTCCGGCGCGATCGAGATAATGGGCTTGCTGGATGAGATCGTCAAAGTCCACCTTGTCGTCGCCGGTGAAAGGCGTGTGCATGATGGGAAAGATGCCGCGCAGCGGTTTGGCGGACTCCGCGCGCGAGGGCACGGCCACGACGGCGGCAAGCGAGAGGAAGGCGCGGCGGTTGAGGTTGGTCATGCTAATCAGCCTTGTAAAGGGGGCCTTCGGGTGAATTTTGATCGTTGTAATTCCCCGGCTCCAGCCGCGCCAACTCGAATGACGCCACGCGGCGGCGAAGACGATCCATCTCGGCGGCGGCAAGCGGCTTGTGCGCCTGCGCGAGCGCGGCGGCCTGCGCGGCCTGTTCAAGCTGATCGACGCCGACGATCGCCGTGGCAATCGGAAGCGACCATGTATAAGAGAGGCACTCCTGCACCGTGGCGGCCTTGTTCTTCAAAATCGCGCCCGCGCCGAATGCCTTCATCGCAATGATGCCCATATTGCGTTTGCGGGCGAGCGGCAGAGTTTCCGATTCAAAACTCTTTTGGAAGTTGCCGCCGTCGGTGACGCTCAACGGCAGCAGCACCGTGGCGAAGTCATAGCGCTCCACCATCTTGTTGTGGATCTTGGGATCGGTGTGTCCGGTGAAGCCGACGAAGCGGATTTTGCCCGCTTGCCGCGCCTTCTCAATCATCTCCATCAGTCCCTTGGGGCGGAAGACGGCCTCGATGTCGTCGTCGTTGATCACGTTGTGCACCGTGAACACGATCATCTGCCGGAGCTCGTTCG
>CAYUZM010001306.1:0-1790 GCA_964449665.1 uncultured Solibacteraceae bacterium | reverse complement strand
TTGCGGATGTAGGGATAGATGTCGGCGGTAACGTCGTGGCCGTTGTCGCGCGCGCGTTGGATGGCATCGACCGCCTTTGCCATGAGGGGCCAGTTGTCCTGGCCGGCGGCCTTGAGATGGTAGATGTGCACGGGCACGCGGGCCTTCTCGCCGATCTCCATGGATTCGGCGATGGCTTCCAGCAGCTTGCCGCTTTCGTTGCGCATGTGGGTGGAGTAGATACCACCATACTTGCCCACAACCTCGGCCATGGCGACGAGTTCGGCGGTGCGGGCATAGGTGCCGGGCGGATAGATGAGCGCAGTGGAGAGGCCGGCGGCGCCGTCGCGCATGGCCTGGTCAACGAGCGCGCGCATGCGGTCGAGCTCAGCGGGGGTGGGTGCGCGGTCTTCGACACCGATGACCAGTTGGCGCACCTGGGCGGCGCCGACGTTGTGGACGACGTTGAGCGGGATGCCCTTCCTTTCGAGAAGCGCGAAGTATTCGGCAAACGTGCGCCAGCGGTAGCCTTCGACGGCGGGCAGTTCGCCGCGCGGCGCTTCTGAGCTTCCTTCACCGGCAAAGATGGTGGTGATGCCCTGGCGGAGTTTGCTTTGGCCACTGGCGGAATTGACCAGCAGAGGGAAGCTGGAGCCGCCCATCATGTCGATGAAGCCAGGCGCGATGACTTGGCCTTGGACGTCGAGGGTGCGCGTGGCGGGTTGCGTTCGCAGGGAACCAATGGCGGCAATGCGGCCGGCGCGAATGCCGATGTCGGCGCGATACCAGGGGTTGCCCATGCCATCGACGATGCGGCCGTTGGTGAGGAGGAGGTCGAAGGGTTGGGCGAGTGCGGTGTGTGTGGCCGAGAGTGCCAGAGTGAATAGGATGAGGGCGCGGAGCATTCTTCGCAAGTATAGCGGGCGGGGCTGGTTGGGCCGGGTTGGCGCGACCGCGATGTGGCTAGCGCGCGGGGCCGAAGCACATGATGTTGGATCCAACTGCGAGTACGACGTATTGTTCGCCGTCGACGGCGAAGGTCATGGGCGAGGTTTTGATGGTGGCGTTCAGTGGGACACGCCAAAGTGTCTTGCCGTCGCGTTCATCGGCGGCGATGAAGTAGCCGCTGGGGTCGCCGTAAAAGAGCAGGCCTCCGGCGGTACCGAGGATGCCCGCGACGCGTTTGCCGTCGACGGGGCCGACGAGTGGAACTTCCCAGGCGATTTCGCCGGTTTCGATGTTGAGGGCGCGCAAGTATTTTGTGCCGGGATCATCGGGCGGGCGCGGGGCCTTCCAACTGCCGGGGGTGAGCTTGGCCACGCAACGTTCGATTGCGATGACGTAGTAGAGGCGCGTGGCGGGGCTGTATGCGGTGCCGTTCCAGTTGGTCGCGTGATCGGGGCAACTGACGCCGGTCTCGGGGATGCGAATGGGTTTGCCATCGGTGCCGATGCCGCTGGCCCAGGTCAGCTTGTGCATGAACGATTTCGAAAGCAGGCGTTCGCCGTTGGTGCGGTCGAAGACGTAGAAGAAGCCGTTGCGATCGGCGTGGAGCAGGAGCTTGCGGTCGCGGCCGCGATACTTCGTATCGATGAGGACGTTCGGTTCGGTGGCATCCCAGTCATGTGTGTCGTGGGGTGTGAACTGGTAGTACCATTTCAGCTTTCCGTCGGCGGGATTGAGGGCGAGGACAGAATCGGTGAAGAGGTTCTCGCCGCCGCGTTCGCGGCCGTCGGAGTTCGGCAATGGACTGCCGGTTGCCCGCTAGAGCGTGTCGGCGGATGACTCGTAGGAGCCGGTGAGCGAGGTTG
>CAYUZM010001305.1:0-1791 GCA_964449665.1 uncultured Solibacteraceae bacterium | reverse complement strand
AGGTAACGGAGGGCGTCTTCCTTGTACACCCACTGCGCATCGAGCGGCGCTTCGGACTCGGCGGCAAGGGACATTGGAGTTGGGGGCATGGCCGAAGTTTAGCGGCGACGACGGCGATGCGACAAGGACTGTCGGGGCGAAACCTGCCTAAGGAATTCCTGGCTCAGGCATGCTACCATTGCGTCCTATGTTGGCTGGACGGCTGGAATTTGGGCGGCGCTATAAGATTTCTCGACCTGGGGTCACTGCCGTGCAGGATAACGAACCGCGGACCGATTTCGCCAGCCCGCAGGACAGGTCTATTCCGGTCGGAACTACGATTACGGTGGGGGACTGGACCGAAGTCTGGCCGTACTCCTCGAGTTTGACAGCGCAGGGCAGCAATCCAGGCTTCTATTACGTCAGTACCGATACTGTGCTTCCCAATTTCGTCTCACGAAAGCTGATCGTATTAGCTCATTTGCTCGAGAAGTCGGTGGAGTTGGTGGACGCAGACTAGGAGCGCGATCAGATGGCGGATGCGCCGCAGATTACTGATTGGATTACCGCGGGGAGCGCCATTGTCGCCGCGAGCTCGGCCGTCTGGTACACCGTCGTGACCCGTGGTCTCCTAAAGGCCCAGCAGCGGCAAGTGGCGATCCAGCAAGAGCAACTCGAAGATGCGCGACGGATGCTCGCAGCAGAGCGCCGGCCCAATTTGGTTATGAGGACTTTGCCGTGGGACACGGCTTACGTCATTGAAGTTCGAAACAGCTCGGGAAAGCTCGCGACAGCAATAAAGCTGAGGCGCCCCTATGGAGAGGTGACCTGGCATGTAGCAGACTCCCTTGCCTTCGGCGAGAGCGAAACAGTCGAGATCGCGCCTGGAAGGGATTTGCTGGAACTCACGTACTCGAACGAATTTGGCGAGCAATGGACGGATGAGTGGAACGTGGAGGAGGATTCCGGCAATAGCAACGGACACAGGCTCGTGCGCCGCCACTTCCGCGATGTCACTCCGCATGTTTCTTAGTTGCGCCTCCTCCCAACTCTGCCACTGCGTGTTACTTGGATGGTCGGCTCTGCCACCACATCGGCACGCACCGTGCCGCGAGGCTCAGGCAGCATTCCCATCGACCACGCCGATCACTTCGTCCTCGCGCATCACCACATAGGTGGGCCCTTCGATGGACACTTCGTTGCCCGAGTATTTGCCGAGCAACACCCGGTCGCCTTCCTTCACGCACAGCGGCGTGAGCGTGCCTTGTTTCGTGCGGTGGCCGTTGCCGACCGCCACGACGCGGCCGAACTGCGGCCGTTCCACCGCAATGTCGGGAACGATGATCGATCCGACCATTTCTTCTTCCTGCTCTACGAGCTTCACGACGATGCGGTCGTAGAGCGGCTGGATTACTTTCATGCCCATGCTTTGGGAACCTCCCTGAGATAGTCGCGGACACCAACACGATAGGGGCGTGCGCCGCGCTTCACTCCTCGTTCTTCCATTCGATGGCCTCCTGATCGGCAGGCACTCCCGCGTGAACAGGAAAGGCGCTCGCCGGTCGTATGTTTTCAATGTCCTCCGCGCGACGGCGGTGGAAAGTGTGGCATGCGCCACAAAAGCGGTTCTGTACGTCGTATGAGTTCCAGCTCGTAAGCCTGCAACTGATGCAGCGGATGCCGATCTGGTCACCGTTGCGAACGAGAGAGTAACCCTTGTTCATCGAATTGCTTCCTCGATTTTCCCATGGAAACCCGCTATCCCCATGAGAAACTAGGGGTATGAGCTGTCAACCGGACGCTGGTCGGACG
>CAYUZM010001304.1:0-1798 GCA_964449665.1 uncultured Solibacteraceae bacterium | reverse complement strand
CCCACGCGCGAATTGATCGATCTCAGATTCTCCGGCCGGATCTTTCTCACGGCTGCCATAAGCACGGAGACCAAGGAACCTCCCAAGAAGGGCCGCGACTTCGGAGGCAATCGCGGCAAACCCACGGACGTCCACCGCTGGATGGTTTACGCATTCGATTTTGAACCCGGCAAAGTTGCCTGGGAACGCGAAGTCCATCGCGGCGTGCCCGCCATTGCCCGGCATCTGAAAAACACCTTTGCCTCCGAAACTCCGGCGACGGATGGCGAGCGGGTTTACACCTGGTTCGGGAGCGCCGGACTGTACTGTTTCAACCTCGATGGCAAGCTGGTGTGGTCGCGGCCCGTTCCGGCGCGCGAGATGCGCTACGGCTGGGGCACTTCCACTTCGCCCGTACTGCACGGCAACCGCCTGTATATCGTGCACGACAACGAGGAGTCGTCGTACCTCACGGCGCTGGACAAGCTGACCGGCCGCGAAATCTGGCGTGTGGCGCGCGACGAGAAGAGCAACTGGTCCACGCCGTTCGTGTGGACCCACGATGGCCGCACCGAGATCGTCACGACAGGTACCGGACGCGTGCGTTCTTATGACCTGGACGGGAAGCTGCTGTGGGAGTTGGGCGGCATGAGTTCGATCGTCATTCCGACGCCGTTCACGCGCCACGGTCTCCTTTACATCACATCGGGATATGTCGGCGATCAAGTGCGGCCGGTGTTCGCCATCAAGCCCGGCGCGCGAGGCGACATCTCCCTGAAACCCGGCGAAACATCCGGCCCGTTCATCGCCTGGCACCTGCCCCAAGGCGGCCCATACAATCCGTCGCCGCTCGTCTACGGCGACTACTACTACACGCTCTTTGACCGCGGCTTCCTCACGTGTCACGACGCCCGCACGGGCAAACTCGTTTATGACAAAGTACGCCTCAGCGAATCCACCGTGGAGTTCACCGCAAGCCCGTGGGCGTATGACGGCAAGATCTTCGTGGCAAGCGAAGACGGCGACACGTTCGTGATTCAGGCGGGCCCGGAGTATAAGCGGCTCGGCACGAATCCGCTGGGGGAGATGATCATGGCCACGCCGGCGCTCGCCGGTGGCAGCGTGATCATGCGCAGCGCGACGCACCTGTATCGCATTGCGCGGCCGAAGTAAGCCCGCCACGCGCGATGGGCTCCACCGTCCCCTTGGTACGATAAAAAGACCGCTTCATGGCGCTTCGTTTCTTTAATACGCTCACACAACAGGTGGAAGACTTCTCGACGCAAGACGGGAAGACCGTCCGCATGTACACGTGCGGACCCACGGTCTACCATTACGTCCACATCGGGAATCTTCGCACGTTCACCTTCCAGGACCTGCTCCGCCGCTGGCTCCGCTACCGCGGCTACACGCTCAACCACGTGATGAATATCACCGACGTGGAAGATAAGATCATTCGAAATGCGATGCAGCAGGGCAAGACGCTGCAGGAGTATACGGCGGTGTACGAGAAGGCGTTTCTGGAGGACGTCGACAAGTTGCGGCTCGAACGCCCCGAGCGGCTCGTCCGGGCAACGGAGCACATCCCTGAAATGCTCGACGCAATCGCCAAGCTCAAACAGGGCGGCTATACCTACGACAGCGACGGTTCCGTTTATTACCGCATCGCGCAGTTCCCCAACTACGGCAAGCTCGCGCGGCTCGATTTCTCGGGCATGAAGTCCGGCGCGAGCGTCGATGTGGCCGAGTATGACAAGGCAGACCCCCTCGATTTCGTGCGGTTGAAGCGCAGCAAGGAAAGAGAGGCTTGCTGGGTAAA
>CAYUZM010001303.1:0-1804 GCA_964449665.1 uncultured Solibacteraceae bacterium | reverse complement strand
GGCGGCCAGGATCGAGGGATAAGGGCGCGCCGGCGGGCTCGCCGGGGATCGGAGTACCGAGGCCGCCCCCGCCGAGTTCGGCAGGGTACTTGCCGGGCAGCGTTTTCGCTCACGCGTTGGCGCCTTTCGGTCCGTTGATGCCGAGCGAACCACCGGCATCGAGAGGAGTGATGAGCGCGAGCGCGGGGTCTGACGGAGCGCTTTGGCCACCAAAGGTGGAGACGGTGCACGCACCGGGCGGCGGTTGCGCAATGGAGGAGCTGCGGATGAGCGTGTTGTAGTCGAAGCGGAAGAAGGTGCCCGCGCCCGTATCGGTTGTGACGGTGGTGGTGCCGAGTCCGGGCAAGGTTTGCGTCGCCGTGGTCCGGCTTACGGAAAGCGCTCCGAAGCGGAGGGCGCCGCTGGCCGCGCTCTGGAAGTCGGCTTCGGTAAAGCCACGGTCGCGGCAGGTGCGGCCGGAGCGAGCAATCGCGACGGAGACAAAGTTGCTGACGACGCCGTTGCCGCCGTTCATACGAATGACAAGGGGAACGGCGCAGCCTTCGACATCGGGCATGGTGAAGTTGATCTGGTCGAGACCGGTGAAGCCCGGGCTGCGGCCCGCATATAGGACCGGCGCAGGTTTGCCACCAATGAACACCTCAACCTGGGCGACGTTGGGAATGGCTCCGTTGGCTCCGTTGATGTCCTCGGCAGGGGTGACGGCGCCGAGGCCATTGGCCCAGATGATGCCCGCCTGGCCGGGATTCAGCGCCATGGTGAACGTGACGGGGGTGTAGTTGCCATCGGTGACGACGCCGGGGCCGGTGCCCGCGCTATTCAGCGTGAAGAGGCCGGGACCGAAACGGACGACGGTGGTGGGAAACGGTGCACTGGCTTGGTCATTGTAGAGAACCACCACATTGGCCGGACCTGAAGTTGTCGGAACGTTGGAGGGCATGATGGCGGCGACCTGACCGGCGGAGGTGTAGATCATGGGGGCGGCGATGTTCGTAGCGACCAAGGTGATGCGAACGCGGGTGCCGGAGAGTCCGGCGGCCGTTGGACGAGGGGCGCCCGCTTGAATCAGCGTAGCCGGGCCCATGTTGCTTCCGAAGATGACGAAGATGGAGCCTTGCGCGATGCCCGCGCCGGGGAGTCCGGCTGCCGCATAGCTGGCGGCGTTGGTGACGTTGGTGATTCTTGGCTGCGCCTGCGCAAGCGAAGCGCATGCGATCGCCGTTGCGAGGAGGAATAGTTTTGTTTTCATAGCTTGTTGAGTAGAGCAGACATTACTAGTGTCTGTTTCACCTTGTTATCGTGACAAAAAAATCGACCGCTTGGAATGGTTGCGGCGAGAAATCGGAAAGATTGCTTAGCCGGCGGCGGTGGAGTCCTTGGGTGCGATGCCGAGGGACTTCATTTTGCGATACAGGTTGCTGCGTTCGAGGCCGAGGAGTTCGGCGGCGCGGGTCATGTTGCCACCGGCCTCTTCGAGCTTGCGGGAGATGTAGTCGCGCTCGGCGGCTTCGCGGTAGTCGTGGAGGGAGGTGTACTGGTCGGCCGCGGCGCGTTCGCCTCCGTTTTTGCGCGGTGTGACGAGCGGGAGGTGGCGGGCATCGATGCGGACCTGCGGATTCATGATGACGATGCGCTCCATGAGGTTCTTCAACTCGCGCACGTTGCCGGGCCAGTGGTATTCACGCAGGACCTGGAAGGCCTCGGGTGTGAGCTCCTTGCGCTTGCGTCCATAGGAGCGGGTGAATTCGTCGAGGAAGTGTTCGGCGAGCAGCGGCACGTCTTCAATGCGGTCGCGGAGGGGTGG
>CAYUZM010001302.1:0-1807 GCA_964449665.1 uncultured Solibacteraceae bacterium | reverse complement strand
GAGATGGTGAAAGAAGGCATCGACCTGACCAAGGTTCAATGGACGGCCCACTAACGGGCTCCCGGGAGAAATTACGACATGGCCTACTCCGATAAAGTTCTCGACCACTACAACAACCCGCGCAACGTGGGCTCGATGGACAAAGCCGACCCGAACGTCGGCACCGGCATCGTCGGCGCCCCCGAATGCGGCGACGTCATGAAGCTCCAGATCAAGGTGAACGACGCCACCGGCATCATTGACGAGGCGAAGTTCAAAACCTTCGGCTGCGGCTCAGCCATCGCCAGCTCGTCGCTTGCCACCGAATGGCTGAAGGGCAAGACAGTCGACGAAGCGCTCGCCATCAAGAACACCGATATCGTCAACGAGCTGAGCCTGCCGCCGGTGAAGATCCACTGCTCCGTGCTCGCCGAAGACGCCATCAAAGCCGCCATTAACGACTACAAAACTAAGAGCGGAGCCACCAAGCCCGCTTCCGTGGAGGCCTAACCCATGAGCGCCACCCTCGAGACTCCCGCCCAATCGATGTCCATCACCGTCACGCCCAAGGCCGTGGAAAAGATCCGCGCCGCCTTCTCCAAAGAGGGCGTTTCCGGCGGCGGGCTGCGTCTGGGCGTCCTCGGCGGCGGCTGTTCGGGCCTGAGCTACCAGTTCAAATACGACCCCCAGCCCCGTCCGCGCGACCACGTCTTCGAATACGGCGACGTCCGCGTCTTTGTCGATCCCAAGAGCATGGTGTTCCTGAACGGCATGACGCTCGACTATAAGGAGTCGCTCATGTACTCCGGCTTCGCCTTCGAAAATCCGCACGCCAAGAAAAGCTGCGGCTGCGGCACCTCCTTCTCGGCCTGAGCCCGCGGTGCGCTACTACGAAGCTCTCGGTCTCGAACCCCGCCTCACCCTCAACGCGGCGGACTTGCAGAAGCGTTTCTACGAACGCAGCCGCCAGTGGCATCCCGACCGCTTCACCACCAAATCGCCCGAAGAGCAGGCCAAATCGCTCGAGATGACTGCCGTTCTCAATGACGCCTTCCGCACCCTGCGCGACCCCGTTGCGCGCGCCGAATACGTGCTCTCGGAGAACGGTCTGGAAGCCTCCACCCAGCGCGGCAAAGACGTGCCCGCCGACCTGCTCGAAGAGGTCCTCGAACTGAACATGGCCCTCGAAGAGGCCGACCACTCGCAGATCACCCGCTCCCTGACTCAGTTCGAAGAGATGCTAGCCGCCGTGGACGGCCAGCTCACCGCGCAGTTCGCCGCATGGGATGCCGCGCCGTCGCCCGAGACCCTCCAACCCGTGCGCGCCGCCCTCAACCGCCGCAAGTACATCGCCAACCTCGTTCGCGACGCAAAGAAGGCCCTTGGTCCGCAAAGCGAGCCCTCCACTCCCCAACCCCTGGAACCGTAATGTTTGAAATCGACTTCGGCAAACCCAAGAACGACGTCATCGTCGGCATCGACCTCGGCACCACGAACTCCCTTGTCGCCGCGATGGGCCCCACCGCGCCCTTCATCATCCCCGGCCCCGATGCCGACCCCCTTGTGCCCAGCGTCGTCACCGCGCTCCCGAACGGCGATTTCCTTGTCGGCAATCCGGCCCGCCGCGCCCTGGTCACCCATCCCAAGCTCACCGTCTACAGCGTCAAGCGCCTCATGGGCCGCGGCATCGCCGACGTCCGCGACGAGCTGAAGCTGTTCCCGTTCCGCATCGCCGAAGGCTCGGAGTCGGTCATCCAACTCGCCCTCGGCAACCGCACCTTTACGCCCCCGGTCATCTCGGGCATCATCCTCCGCCGCCTCAAACAGA
>CAYUZM010001301.1:0-1809 GCA_964449665.1 uncultured Solibacteraceae bacterium | reverse complement strand
GGCGCGGGGGGGGACACTGCAGCCGGATACGCGGTCGCCGGGCGCCCGGGGCCCGGCGGAGGCCGATCTGCTCCAGCGTCTCATGCACGCTCACAAGCATGGTGTTCATCAATCCGCTTCCGCCGATGCCCAGCGTGGGCACGCCAATGAACAGCAGCAGCGTCTGCAAGCCAATCGTCAGCCCGTCAATGATTGGGCGCACCTGCTCGCGTCCGAAGGCATTCACAGCGCGCTGGTCGAGCGGGTTGAAGCGGTGGCGGCGGCCCATGATCTGGCGGAACTGAAAGATCGCCTCGCGCTCCAGATGCGGAGCCACGGGGTTGAACACGATGATCGGGGGATACTGCGCGTTCCACAACTGTTCCGCCGCCGAATAAGGAATAAAGATGCACTGGTCGTCGGGCGAAAAGTAGTTGCTCAACTGGAATTTCGTTTCCATCATGCCGATGATCACGAATCGCAGCCCGCCGATGCGGATCGTCTCCCCCATTGCCTGCCGGTTGCCGAAGAGCTTCTCCTTCGCCTTCGCGCCGATGAAGGCCACGCGCCGCGCATCGGCCTGGTCTTCATCGTTCAGCCAGCGCCCTTCAATGGGCTGCTCGTTGCGAATGTCGCCGTAGGCGGGCAGCACGCCGCGAATGCCGATGGTGTTCACCTTGTCGCCATAGGTCACCGGCAGGCGCGACATCGTCTCAATCGCAATCTGTTTGATGAGCGTCGCCTCGCTGCGCAAAGCCTCGACGTCCGCCTTCTCGAAGCGGATGCGCCGCCCCGAACGCTCACCGCCCGCCTGCATGCTCGTCTGCCCCGGACGCGCAACCACCGCGCCTTTGCCGAAGGCTTCGAACCCGGTGACCAGCACGCGCCGGAAGCCGCTGCCATAGGCCATCAGCAGTGTTACGGAGGCGATGCCCCACACAATGCCGAGCATCGTGAGAAAGCTGCGCAGCGGATTGCGCCGCAGCGCGATCCAGGCTTGAATGAGAACTTCGCGAAAGATGCCCATCGTGCTACACCTCGTACCGCAGCGCTTCAATCGGATCGATGGAAGCGGCCATCGTCGCCGGATAGACGGCGGCCAGCACGGCCACCAAGCCCAGCAATCCAAGGGACGCAAACGTCACGCGCCAGTCGGCGATCAACCCCGCGAAGAACGCCGGCATCTCCATCGTGTTCACGATCGAGCAGAGCGAGAACGCCATGCCCAAGCCAAGAGCCCCACTGAAAAATACGATCAGCAGCGTCTCGGCGAAGAACTGTCCGACGATGGAGGCCCGCGTCGCGCCCACCGCCTTGCGGATGCCGATCTCACGTGTCCGCTCGCGCACGGCCACCAGCATCACATTCATCACGCCGATGCCGCCCAGGAACAGCGTCACCACGCCCACGGCGCCCAGGAAAATCTTCATGCCATCGGTCATGCTGCGGAACGCCTGCGCTTCCTTGAAGGTGTCCCACATCGGCACGGCTTCTTTATCGTTCGGGTCGAACTTGTGCAAACGGGCCAGCCCGCGGCGCGCCTGAAACTCACAGGCGTCGTGCTGCTCCACCGAAGCCGGAACCACGAGCAGTTGGTCGATCACGTGCGGTTCGGCGGGCGGCGCTTGCGGAAAGTCGCGCACCACTGCGCCCAGCGGCACAAAGATCTTGCTGATGTCGCGTCCGTTATAATCCGAGTTCTGCTCCTTGCGCTTCATCACGCCGATTACTTCATAGGGAAACCCGTTGATAGTGAGCGTCTCGCCCAGCGCCGGCTTGTCGCCGAAGAGCTGTTTGCGCACGTCCGACCCAATGAATGCCACGCGCCGC
>CAYUZM010001300.1:0-1809 GCA_964449665.1 uncultured Solibacteraceae bacterium | reverse complement strand
TTATCAGAGTGTTTATATCGGCAGCGGTACGTTCATCATCAGCAAGCCGAAGCGCAAGCGCAAGAAGCTGCAACAGTCCCGCGTGAAGAGCCCGAAGCGCGGCGCGCGCAAGTAGCCGCCAGCCGCCTCGTTCATCCTTAGCCCTATGCTCATCTCCGAGGTCCGCCTCCACCCCGTCGCGGTGGCCGATGCCCCGCTGCGCAGTTCTTATGGACGCCATGCTCCCTACGCACTGCGCACCATCGTCGAACTCAAAACGACCGACGGCATCACCGGCATCAGTGAAACCTACGGCGGCGAACGTCCTCTCGCGGCTCTCGAATCGGTGAAGGAACTCATCACCGGCCGCAGTCCATGGGACCTCACGGGCTTCTGGTTGAAGCTGAGCGAGCGGGCGTCGAATGAAGCGGCCGGCAAAGGCGACGACCGTAGCCAAACCTACATGGTGCCGGGCGAGAATCCGCTCGATCAGCACGCGCGCACCTTCGCGGCGATCGAAGTGGCTTGCCTGGACATTATCGGCAAGGCCGTCGGATTGCCCCTCTGCGATCTGACGGGCGGCCGGGCGCGTTCGGAGCCCGCCTTTAGCGCATACCTGTTCTACAAGCACGGCGGAGGCGGCGGCATGGGCGCCGACGCGCGCGAAGACGAATACGGCGAATGCCTCGACGCGCCTTCCATGGTGCGCCAGTGTAAGCAGATGATCGCCAAGTACGGCTTCGATGAGATCAAGCTGAAAGGCGGCGTCCTCGATCCCGACCAGGAGATCGAAACCATCCGCCAACTGCGCGCTGAATTCGGACCGAAATATCCGCTCCGGATCGATCCGAACTCCGCCTGGACCGTGGATACGTCCGTGAGAGTGGGCGAATCGCTCATCGAGGAGCTTTCCGGCGGCGGGTACCTTGAAGATCCCACGGCATCGCTTGAGGGCATGGGCGAGGTCCGGCGCCGCCTGCTGGCAAAAGGCATCGACACGCCGCTGGCCTCGAATGTGGCCACCACGTGCTTCGAACACCTGCATCCGGCCAAGAATCACGACGCCGTGCAGGTGGTGTTGAGCGATCCCCATTACTGGGGCGGCATCCGCAATCAGCAACATCTGTCCAAGTTCTGCGAGGCTCTGGGCATGGGCCTCTCGATGCATTCCAACAACCACCTTGGCGTGAGCATGATGATCATGGCGCACGCCGCCGCCTGCTGCCCGCACCTCACCTATGCCTGCGACACGCACTACCCGTGGCAGACCGAGCAGGACGAAGTGGTTCTGGGCGGACGCGTGCCGATCGCCAACGGGCGCGTCGCCATTCCCAACAAGCCGGGACTGGGCGTGGAACTCGATTACGACCAGTTGGGCCGGCTGACCGAACTCTATCGAAAAATTCCGCTCCGCAAGCGCGACGACGAGGCCGAGATGCGGCAGCACGTCGATCCCAACTGGAAGCGCATCCTGCCGCGCTGGTAGCCGGTATCTTTGCGGGTAGCCCGCTTCCGTTACTCCACTGAGATGGTCACGCCTGGCTGGCTGAAGCCGCTTCCGACGCGGATTGTGACCGGCAGCGCCGCGCCTGGCACGATCTCCATGGGCACGAAGGCGTTCATCTGAAAGATGCCCGCAATCTGTCCCGGCGCCGGTCCCGCATAGAGCACATCGGCCTGCGTGCCGGCGATAAACACCGAGACGGCCGCGCGGAATCTGCCGGTGGCGTCAACCACCGATCCGCTCAACACATCGCGTTCAAAGAGCCCGCCGCCGGCTCCGTAAATTTGCACCACCGTGCCGCGCGGCGCTCCCGAACCGGGCGCATT
>CAYUZM010001299.1:0-1812 GCA_964449665.1 uncultured Solibacteraceae bacterium | reverse complement strand
GGTGCCATGTCGGCGTTGAGCGCCTTGAACTCGGGCGCCAGGCCCATCTCGTCCATCGCGTACAGAATGCGCCGGTGCACCGGCTTCAATCCGTCACGAACATCGGGCAAGGCGCGGCTCACAATCACGCTCATCGCGTAATCGATGTACGACCGCCGCATCTCGTCTTCGATGTTGATCGGGACGATATTCTTCGCGTCGGGACCTAAAGGCAACAACCCGCCACTCGAAGGCGGAACCGGAGGATCTTGCTCGGCCAAATGGACTCCTTACGATGACTCGACGGGGTTTGCACCTGAGGGACGGTAGTGCCGTTCCCGATGAGCCGTTTAGTCCTTTATTTTAGCAGGTTTCTAAGGTCTTTCGCGGTCCGGAATCCGGCGGGAGATCACCTTTTCCAACCGGTACCGCGCGCCTCGCCAGTCGTAGGTCACTTCATCCTGCGCCGAAACACAGCAATGAGCGTCTCCAGGCAGATAATGCGTGGTCAAAAAGCGCAGCTTTCCTGTGTGCGAATCGAGGGAAACCGGTGTTTTGTGCCGTTCCGTTCGCGCATCCCAAACGATTTGCTGCACCGCCTGCAACTGTCCGTTGCTGCAACCGAACACCTGGGAACAGTAACTTTGGCTGGAACTCCCTCCCGCCGATTCGACGAAGAGCAAAACCAGCCAGTATCGTTCGCTGCGATCACCTCGGGGCAACGGATGAACGGATGCCAAATCCACCGCGAGGGAACCCAGGAAATGACCATCTTCCGTCTCCGTCTTGCTCATGCGCCCATTCACAAGCCTCACCGGTTCGTCGGAAAGGGTAAAGGTCATGTTGCGGAAGTCCGGCTTCTTTCCCTCCGCGCAGGTGCCGTGCCGCGTCTCAATCAACTCCGTCTGTCTATAGGAGTTCCCATGCAAAGGCCCGTATGGCAGCGTTTGCGCAATCAGCGGAATCGAAGCCAGGAATAGGGAAATGTTCCGCATGATCTGTCGCCTCCGCCCATTTTGCAGTACAATTCATCACCGATCAAATGAGAGCCGCAAGTCCGATGGGCAACAGCGACCACCAGGAAACCGAAACCCAGGCCCTCCACGCGCCATCGCCTTCGCCGCCCGCCGCTCCCCCGGCCGTTCCTCCCGATCCCATCCTCACCGTCTGGGGCCCGTTCGAAAACCTCTCCCTCATCGGCCGCGGCGGCTTCGGCGCCGTCTACCGCGCCTGGGATCCCCGCCTGCAGCGCGAAGTCGCACTCAAACTCCTCCGTCCCAAGGCCGAACCCTCGGGGCAGGGAATGCTGCTCGACGAGGCCCGCATGATGGCCCGCGTCCGCCACCCCAACGTCGTCCCCGTCTATGGCGTCGAAGCCCACGGCGGCCGCATCGGCTTCTGGAGCGAACTCATCCAGGGCAAAACGCTCGCCGCCCTCATCGCCGAACAGGGCCCCATGGGCGCCCGCGAATGCGCTTTGGCCGGTGTCGAAATCTGCCGCGCCCTCGGCGCCGTCCACTCCGCCGGACTCCTCCACCACGACATCAAAGCCGAAAACGTCATGCGCGAACAGGGCGGCCGCATCCTGCTCATGGATTTCGGTCTCTCGCATATCTCCCGCCAGTGGCTCACCGGCGCGGGAACCCCCGTCTACATGGCTCCCGAAATGTGGAACGGCGCGCCCGCCGCTATCACCACGGACATCTACGCCCTCGGCGTTCTCCTCTATCACCTCACCACCGGCCAGTTCCCCTATCCCGCACGATCTCTCGCCGAACTGCGCGACGCCGTCGCCGGCGGAAAACGCATCCCGCTCCTCGACGCCCGCCCCGG
>CAYUZM010001298.1:0-1813 GCA_964449665.1 uncultured Solibacteraceae bacterium | reverse complement strand
CACGCGAGAGACCATGCTGCTGTGCGAGGCCGCCGGTTACGCCAATGTCCTCGTCGAGACCGTCGGCGTCGGGCAGTCGGAAACCGCCGTGCGCTCCATGACCGACTTTTTTCTTTTGCTCATGCTCCCCGGAGCGGGCGATGAATTGCAAGGGATCAAGCGGGGCATCCTCGAAATGGTCGACGGAATGGCCATCAATAAGGCCGATGGTGACAATTTGGAACGCGCCGAACGGGCGCGCGCCGACTATGCGAGCGCATTGCATCTATTTCCTCCCGCACCAGGAGGTTGGACGCCGCGCGTGCTCACTTGTAGCGCGCGCACCGGCGCCGGTGTAGCCGATGTATGGCGCTGTGTGCTGGATCATGACGCGCTGATGCGCGAAAAGACCCTGCTCGCCCCACGCCGCCGTGAACAATCGCTCGCCTGGATGCGCGAGCTGATCTCCATTGGGCTGGAGGAGGAGTTCGGCCGCGACTCTCGCGTACGCGCGCGCCTCCCGCAATTGGAGCGAGAGGTCCGCGATGGCGAGACCACTCCGTTCGCGGCTGCCCGAGAACTGCTTGCGGACTTCCACTCGTCCGTCAAGCCCGCCCAGGCAACCAATACAAAGGACTAGTGCATGTCATTTCCCTTTCCCGAACTCACGCCCGAAGAGGCGGCAGAGTTAATTGATCATGGCTCCACGATTGGCTTTAGTGGTTTCACACCAGCGGGCGCGGCGAAGTCGATTCCCGTCGCGCTGGCGCGCAAGGCCGAGCGCGAACACGCCGCCGGACGCGAGTTCACCGTCGGAGTACTGACGGGCGCCTCCACCGGACCGAGCCTCGACGGCGCGCTCGCCAAAGCCAACGCCATCCGCTTCCGCACGCCGTACCAATCCGATCCGCTGCTGCGCAAGCAGATCAACTCCGGCCAGGTGCACTTCCTCGACATGCACCTCTCGCTGCTGCCGCAGCAGGTGCGCTACGGATTTCTCGGCAAGGTCCATTGGGCGATTCTCGAAGCCTGCGATGTCACTCCGGGCGGCGGCATCGTGCTCACAACATCGGTCGGCGCGGCGAACACCTTCGCCCATCGCGCCGAGCGCGTACTCATCGAATTCAACCGCCGCCATCCCTCCGCGCTGCTCGGCATGCACGATATCTTCGAGCCCGCCGATCCGCCCGCGCGCAACGAGATTCCCATCTACAACGTGAACGACCGCATCGGCTCGCCCGTGCTGGTGATCGATCCCAAGAAGATCGCCGGGGTCGTCTACACCGATGCCGACGACGAAGCCGCGCCCTTCGCCGACGCCACACCCATCACCGAGAAGATCGGCCAGAATGTGGCCGAATTCCTTGTGTCGGAGATGCGCGTAGGCCGCGTTCCCAAAGGCTTTCTGCCGCTGCAATCCGGCGTCGGCGACATCGCCAACGCCGTGCTCGGCGCGCTCGGCTCTCACCCCGAAGTGCCCGACTTTGAGATGTACACCGAAGTGCTGCAAGACTCCGTGATGGGCCTGCTCGAAAGTGGCCGCTGCCGCTTCGCCAGTACCTGCGCGCTCACGTTGAGCCCCGAGAAGAACGCTCAGTTCCGCGGCAACCTCGATTTCTTCCGCTCGCGCATTCTTATGCGCCCGCAGGAGATCACCAACCATCCCGAGATCGTGCGCCGCCTGGGCATCATCTCCATGAACACGGCCATCGAAATGGACCTCGGCGGCAACGTCAACTCGACGCACGTCATGGGCAAAACGATGATGAACGGCATCGGCGGTTCGGGCGACTTCACGCGCAACGCCTACGTTTCCATCTTCAGTTGCCCGTCG
>CAYUZM010001297.1:0-1814 GCA_964449665.1 uncultured Solibacteraceae bacterium | reverse complement strand
CGTGCTGTTGAAGCCATGCTGTACAGGTGCATTTTTTTAAAGATAAAAGGTTGGACCGGAAGAATTTAGAAAACCCCCTCCCTCGCCAAACCCCCCCTGCTCGGCGAAGCCAAAGCTGGCAAAACCAGCCTCGACAAACTCCTTCGCAATCTCCCCCTCGTCGCAAACGAACCCGAAACCTACGGCGTCGCCGTGCACTCCGTCGACTTGCCGCACCGCATCCTCCCCGGCATCACCATCCACCTCCAAGCTTGGGACTTCGGCGGCCAACAGATTCAGTACCCTACCCACCAGTTCTTCATCACCGACGAATCGCTCATCCTCCTTCTCTGGGACCGCCGCTCGAACTACGCCGCCGGCGAGCGCAGCCTCTTCTACTGGCTGAATACGATCGAAGCCCGCGCACCCCGCGCCCGCGTCATCATCGCCGCTACATATTGTGAGGAACACGCCGCAGACATCGACTTCTACGGCCTCATCAAGGGCCGCGAAAACATCCACGCCGTGCACTATTCCGTGGGCCTCTTCCCCAGTAAGGACACAGCACCCCTCCTCGACGCCATCCACCGCGAAGCAGCCGCTCTCCCCTCCATGGCCTGGGAATGGCCGGAAAGATGGTCGCGCGCGCGCAAGGCGCTTGCCGAAAAGCGCGTCGCCGAACTCCAGATCGCCGCCACGCCTCAAGTCCTCGCGCTCCTGACGGACACAGGCCTTCCGGCAGACGACGCCGAAGCCCTCGCCTCCGCCCTCCACACCGGCGGCGAAATCCTCTATTACAAAGACAAAGTCCACCTCAAGGACTTCATCGTCCTCGATCCCGAGTGGGCCACCTCCCGCGTCGCCCTCGCGCTGAAGGACCCGCAGGTCACCCAGCGCGGCGGCCTCTTCACACGCGCCGACATGGAGCGCCTCTGGCCCGATCTCGACCACGCCCAGCGCGACTTCCTCCTTCGCCTCATGGACGAGTTCGACATCGGCTATGGCACCGGCTCGGCCGATCCCAACAAACTGGGCATACTCACCGCGCTCCTTCCCACCGCTCCGTCCGAATATGGTCCGCAATGGGACGCCGCATCGCGAGCCTGCCAGACCCGCGTCGTCTATCGCTTCGCAAGCGCCATTCCCGCCGGAATCCCGTCCTGGTTCATCGCCCGCAGCCATCCCTATCACACGGACCACCGCTGGCGCTCGGGAGTCTTGCTCCGCGAAACGCAACAGAAATCGCTCGCGCTCGTGCAGGCTGATCAGGAGGCGCGATCAGTGAGCATCGCCGTCCGCGGCTCCGCGCCCGCTTTTTTCCTCGGCGCCGTGCGCGAGATCTTCCGCGAATCCACCGCCCGATATCCAGGCCTCGACCGCAAGCTCAAAACCTACCTCCTCTGCCCGCGCACGTATGAAGGCACCCCGTGCAAGGGCGAGTTCGAGGAGGCACGCGTCCTCAAGAGGCTCGAAAAAGGCCACGAAGCCACCCTCGATTGCTCCGTCTGCGGCGAAGACGTCCGCGTTGCGGATCTCCTCTACGGA
Source organism: uncultured Solibacteraceae bacterium (assembly GCA_964449665.1). Taxonomy (GTDB): domain Bacteria; phylum Acidobacteriota; class Terriglobia; order Bryobacterales; family Bryobacteraceae; genus JAFLBB01. The sequence goes on along the minus strand of CAYUZM010001297.1, from coordinate 290 downwards.
ATCGGCCTCGGCCTCACCCGTTTCCCCGACCCGGCAATGGCAATACTGCAGCGCCTCGACGAACGCACCGCCGAGAATCTCGATGCTCCCCCGCTCCTCTATCTGCGTACCCCCGGCACAGTCGAAATACTCGAGCTGCACGACGAATGGCTGCGAAGCGCCTCGGGCAAGGGAGAACAACTCGAACTCTGCCTCCACTGCATGTACCCGCCCTGCCCTCACATCCCCAAGCACGGTGTCTACTCATTTGAGGCGCAGAGCGACCTCTTCCGCGCCATCGCGCCCACCTA
>CAYUZM010001296.1:0-1817 GCA_964449665.1 uncultured Solibacteraceae bacterium | reverse complement strand
TGGGCGCAGGTAATGACGCCCTTTCCGGCGGCGAGACCGTCTGTTTTGAGGACGACCGGGAATCCAAGTGAGGCAAGATGCGGGACGGCTTCGCTGCGTGAGGAGAACTTGCGCGCGCGCGCGGTGGGAATGGCGTGGCGTTCGAGGAACGATTTGCAGAAGACCTTGCTGCCTTCGATCTGGGCGGCCGCGGCGGTGGGTCCAATGATGGCGCGATTGTGGGAGCGAAAGAGATCGACGACGCCCGCGACGAGCGGCGCTTCCGGACCGACCACCGTAAGGTCTGCTTGGATTGATTCGGCGGTGGCGAGAAAGGATTGGGGCGTGGCGTCCGCGAGGTTGAGATTCTGGCCGACGGTGGCGGTGCCGGGATTGCCGGGGCAGGTAAAGACAGTGGGTTGGGCAGGGCTTTGCGCGAGCTTCCAGGCGATGGCGTGCTCGCGGCCGCCTGAACCAAGTACAAGGATATTCATGGGGCAGAGACGGTGCGGAATACAATGATAGCAATGCGTGGAAGTTATGACGTGATTGTTGTCGGCGCCGGACATGCCGGTTGCGAAGCTGCGCGCGCGGCAGCTCGCATGGGTTTGCGGACGGCGATGATCACGATGAATCTGGACTTGATCGCACAGATGTCGTGTAATCCGGCGATTGGGGGAATCGCGAAGGGTCACCTGGTGCGGGAGATTGATGCACTGGGCGGCGTGATGGGGGAGGTAACCGACGCGGTGGGGATTCAGTTCCGGCTGTTGAACACGAGCCGCGGGCCTGCGGTGTGGTCGCCTCGCGCGCAATGCGACAAGAAGCAGTACCGCATCAAGATGAAAGACGTGTTGGAGCGGGAGCCGAATCTGCGTATTTTGCAGGCGGAGGTGGGGGCTCTCGTGGTTGAGGGCGAAGGGGCGGTGCGGCGGGTGAGTGGTGTGGTCCTGGGTGACGGGCGCCGGCTGGTAGCGACAACGGTGATTGTGACAACAGGGACATTCTTGAATGGCTTGGCGCATGTTGGTGAAAATACTTACAGTTGCGGCAGAAACGGAGAACCCCCTGCACAGGCGCTTGGGAACCAGTTGCGTGATTTGGGTTTGCGGTGGACGCGGCTGAAGACGGGGACGCCGCCGCGTTTGGATGGACGTACGATCGATTGGGCCCGTTTTGAGTCACAGGAGGGCGATAAGGAGCCGACTCCGTTTTCGTTCCTGACGGACCGGATCGAGCGGGAGCAGATCAAGTGTTATATCGCGTATACGTCGGGAGCCACCAAGGACGTGATCCAGGGGGCGATTGCGCGGTCGCCACTCTACAGTGGGCAGATTGAGGGGATTGGGCCGCGGTACTGCCCTTCGATCGAGGACAAGTTCGTGAAGTTCCCGGACAAGGACCGGCATCAGTTGTTTCTGGAGCCGGAGGGCGTCGACACCAATGAGGTGTACGTGAATGGCATGTCGACCAGTATGCCGCTCGATGTGCAGGTAGCGATGCTGGAATCGGTACCAGGGCTAGAGGACGCGGAGATGATTCGGCCGGGGTATGCGATTGAGTATGACGCAATCGACCCCAGGGAGTTGGACCATAGCCTGGAGGTGAAGTCGATCCAGGGTTTGTTCCTCGCGGGACAGATTAACGGCACTTCGGGCTATGAGGAGGCCGGTTGCCAGGGGCTTCTGGCCGGCGACAACGCCGCGCATTTCGTCCAGGGGAAGGATGCGCTGCGAATCGCGCGCACGGAAGGCTACGTGGGGATTCGGGTAGACGATCTGGTACCCAAAGGCGCTGATGAGCCCTATCGCATGTTAACTTCGCCCGCCGAGTTCCGG
>CAYUZM010001295.1:0-1818 GCA_964449665.1 uncultured Solibacteraceae bacterium | reverse complement strand
AGTCGTCAAGACTGAGTTGGCAACGGAGATGGGAATCCTGCACGCGAACTTCTTCGAGAATCGTACCGGTCCAGCATCGGCGATCGCATGAGGTCCGTTGGCGGGCGCCACGACGCCGCAACGAACTTTGAAAGGGAGGCCAAAAATGAGGCTGGAAGGACGGATGCGGCTTGGCTACTATCCGTTGGATCAGCGGGAAGCTCAACGGATGCGGCGATTCCTGCAGTTCCCGAACGAGCCGGCGAGTGCGCTCGATCCTTGCGCGGGTACCGGCGCGGCGCTGGTGGCGATCACGGAGAATAGCTGCTCCAGACGATACGGACTTGAGCTTGATTCGCATCGCGCACAGGAAGCGCGAACGACTCTCGATGAGGTGATCCAAGGCAACGCTTTCGACGCCAAGGCACCCGTAGAGTCGTTCTCCTTGCTGTATCTGAACCCGCCTTACGACTTTGAGGTCGGTGAGGGCAAGAATCAGCGGATGGAGAAGCTGTTTCTGGAAGAGTTCTTCCGCTGGCTCAAACCCGGTGGGGTACTCGCGTTGGTGATCCCGTTCGACCGCATCTATGAGTGCCGGAACATCTTGAGTCCCCACTTCAAGGACAAGGCGATCTACCGGTTGACCGAGCCGGAAGCAGAGCGCTACAAGCAGGCGGTGGTATTCGGCGTCCGGCGATCCGCGACGGAGAAGAATCGGTTGAGCGACCAGGCCGTGAACCAGGCGAACTGGAAGTTGGCCGAACTGATACGTAAGCACGAAGAGATTCCGCCGCTACCGGACGAAGCGGATCGCGCGTATACCGTGCCGCAAAGCGGACCGGCGCGGATGGAATACCGGGGACTCCCGCTGGACTTGATCGAGGATCTTCTGGAGAAATCACCGGCGTGGCTGCAGGCCCAGCGCGTGACCCACGCACAGCGAAAACAATTTTTCGGGCGCCCGTTAACTCCCCTGCACGCCGGCCACGTCGGATTATGCGCTGTGAGTGGCCTGCTCAATGGCGTATTCGGAAGTGGGGCCGAGCGCCACGTCGCCCACTGGGAGGCTATCAAGGTCGTCGATAAGACGGAAGAAGAAGGCGATGACGGCGAGACGGTCATCCGGGAGAAGGAACGCTTCAGCCAACGGTTGACCCTCCTGTTCGCGGACGGCCGCATCGAGCTTCTTTCCGAAAAGCCACGAGAGGACGGCAACAAGGAGGCTCGGCATGGAGAACGCCCACCTGCGAATGGGGAAACTGAAGTTTGTGCGGCAGACGCGTGACACGATCACCGAGGTGTCTCTGCATTTGGATCGGTTGGTTGCCGAGAAGCCTCCGGAACCGCGCTCCGCAGTGCAGATGCATATGGTATCTGTGTTTGGCGGCGATCAAGATGTGGGCGCTATCGCAGCGGCGATCGCGGATGAGCAGCGGTTTCAGATCAGCTTGCCTGGCGGGGCCGAGATACTCGGGCTCCTGGGCGAGAAGCCCGTGATCTACCGGGCATCGCTCCAGATTCCCGGCCGGAAGCGACCGGTGCGGCATCTGACCGCGGTTTCGCAGACGCTCTTTGGGACCACGCTCGGAGCCGACGGACAAGCGCGGCGGACAGTCCTCTACGACGGTTCGCCCGAGTTCGTGCTCCATCGCTTGGCTGTGAGGTTCGGTCTCCCGGCCCTTCCTGAATGGGCAGAATGGTTCCGGACGGACCTTGGCCGTCGAGGCCTGGTGGAAGAGCTTTTAGGATTCAACTGCTCTCCCGTCGCAATCAAGGGCACTAAGCTTCGGATGTTACGCATCTTAAGCACGGGCATAAAGCGCAAGCTCATCGCCGTGC
>CAYUZM010001294.1:0-1819 GCA_964449665.1 uncultured Solibacteraceae bacterium | reverse complement strand
GGTCTACTGAGCCCCGTATAGATGACTCTACGAAGAGAGAAGAGCCTGGGGAGACTACTGTGAAAGAGGAGGCTCATTTGGCCCGTGGACCGTGGAACGCCTGTCGATGAGCAGGCAACCGGACACCCCCTACGGGCCAGGCCCCCTACGAGGACTGCGGGTTCTGGTGGCCGAGGACGATGCCTGGACTGCCGATCATATGGGTCTCATCCTGGAGGAAGAGGGGGCCCGGCTGATCGGGCCATGCTCGACCGTTTCGGCAGCCCGCCGCCTGCTCGACGAGCGTCAGGTGGAGTTCGTCCTCGTCGATCTCAATCTGTCGGACAGCTTCGCGGACGAACTGGTCGACGATTCGCGACGACGGAATATCCCATTCGCCATAATCACCGGATACCAGGCGTTACCCACCAACGCCTATGACGGCGCCGAGGAGGTCTTCCTCAAGTCGATTCAACGTCGCAGGCTGATTGAAATGCTTGCGAGATTTCGATAACAGGGTCGCGAACCGTAGCTTGCCCCGATGCGCCGCGTCATCTATATGACGGCTTTCGGAATTCGATCCAAGAGGACTGAAACTTGAGTATTCAACTTGGAGAGCGCACCTTCGCTTTCATCGACGGACCGAATCTCCACGCCACCGTGCGTGCGCTTGGCTTCGAGATCGACTATCGCAAACTTCTCGAGCACCTGCGCACCCAAGGCCATCTGATCCGCGTTCTTTATTATACGGCGATCGTCGAGGATCAGGAATTCTCGACCTTCCCGCCGCTCGCCGACTGGCTCGACTATAACGGCTATACGATGGTGACGAAGCCGGCTCGCGGCTACACCGATTCGACGGGAAGCCAGGAGCTCAACCAGACGTTGAGCGAGAAGCGGGCGAGCAGCGTCGTCAACTATCTGCAGCAGGCGTGAAAATGGAAGCCCTATCGCGTGCTGACCCCGACCGGGATGGCCGAAGCCGACCCGCTGGCGGGCAATACGACGCCTGAAGGCAAGGCGCAGAACCGCCGCGTTGCGGTGAACATCATGGTCAGCAAGGCCGTGGATGGCATGGACGGCAACATGTGAAGTGCGCGGGGTGGGCTTCGGCTCACCCCGTTCGACCTGTCTGAACGACTATTGCACGATACGTTCGAGAACGACGTGCGTAACCACCTGCGCGACGCCGGCCAGCCCGGCAACTTCAGATCGCGCGCGTTCGATCCCATCGACATGCTCCGCGCCAACGCGCACGATCATGTCGACATCGCCGGTGACGGAATGGATCGCCTCCACCATCGGTAACGCCCGCACCTTTGGCGCGATCTGCGCGCATCGAACGCCGCGTTCCAGCTGCACCATCAGATAGGCGCTCTCGCGCGCTCGCGCCTCGCCATCGACGATGGTGAAGGCGGCTATGGCGCCCGATGCTTGTAGCTTTGCCAGCCGATCCTGTGTCGCGGTGCGTGACAAGCCAAGGTCGCGCGCAAGGGCGACCACCGGCCGCGCGACGTCGCGCCGGAGCAGGTTCAGCAACAGCCGGTCCTTGTCGTCCATCATCTGTCCCACCCGGCATTATGCCGCCGGCGCCGTCGCAACCGTCGACAGCATCGTCGCCGAGTCGGGTCGCGTGTTCGAGCAGCTTCTGGACAATCAGCGGCGCTGGCAGGCCGCCGGCGGCTCTAAGCCCGGGCCCGGCGATCTTGCCATGCGGCCAGCGCCGCAACGGCGCCGGCCAGGACCGCCAGCACGCACCAGTAGGCATAGCGGAAATCCGACGCCACCCCCGCCGCGAAAAAAGTCATGACGTAGATCGCGGCCGGCACGGTCACGCCGA
>CAYUZM010001293.1:0-1819 GCA_964449665.1 uncultured Solibacteraceae bacterium | reverse complement strand
GCCCGCGCCATCGTTACCGACCCCGACCTCATCCTCGCGGACGAACCCACCGGCAACCTCGACGCCAACTCCGCCAAGGACGTCCTCTCACTCCTCACCCGCCTCAATCAGGACTTCGGCAAAACGGTCGTCATGGTCACCCACGACCCCCACGCCGCCCGCACCGCCAGCCGCGTGCGGTATCTGGAAAAGGGGCGCTTACTGGAAGAGGGTCAGGTGCCGGAGGATTGGACGCCGATTCACGCGTAGCCGGAGCATGGGAACAATTCGCCCATCTAGCGAGTCAAAGCGTTTGTGCCATCAAGCGTCTTATTGACCTATCGAACGCTGGCGTTAATCTACTTTGCCGTTTGGCTAGGTTCTCTTCTCGCTGAGGGTGCTGAGTCTGCAAGGCGTGATGACTTCGACCCCTGTTTGATGATGTGGGAGCAACTGGGCTGGGATGTTCGACTCGCCTCGCTCGCGCTTTTCGGGTTCACTATTACACTCGCCGTGCGCGGCCTGCAGAATCGGCCTACGTCCCGGTGGCTGGCTGCGTGTGCACTAATAGCATTGATCCCGTGGTTGCACCACTCACGATGGCGAGTGGAAAACTGCTACAGCACCTTTCAGGTCATCGCTCACTATATCTGGGTCACAACATGTGTCTTGGTCTGCTTGCACAGCGTGGCGAGGTGGGGTGAAATGCATAATACCCCGTGAAGGACGGCTTCCCTTGCCACCCCGCACCACAGCCGCTAGCCTAGAACCATGAGTAGGCAAACAGCCGAGTTACTCGATGCGTTTGAGGCACTCCCCGACGAGGAGAAACGTGCCTTTACGGCCGAGTTCCTAAAACGCGCGATCCCGTACGACTCGGGCCCTCTGGACGACGACGAAACTGCCGCCGCCGCTGATCAACTCTTTGCCGCCCTGGATGCCGAAGAGAATGACGCCGGCGCGCGGTGAAGTCTGGCTCTTCGATTTGGGCATGGCCGGGAAGGTGCGTCCCGTGCTCGTGGTAAGCGCCGGATATGGCGACCCTGATCGCGCCCTCGTCACAGTCGTTCCTCACACAACCTCGCTGCGCGGCTCCCGTTTCGAAATTCAGGTCAGCGCTCCCTTTCTGAAACCTGGAGCATTTCTGGTCCAGAATATCGCCACTTATCCCAATGCTCGTGCGATCCGCCGCTTGGGTTCGCTAAAGCCGAGTCAATTCGATACCGTCTTTGCCGGCCTTCTCGACTGGTTGGGCCACACCGCATGATAGTGCCCCCAAACACCAACGGCGCCCAGGTTCCCCCAGGCGCCGCCGTTGTCTGAATTGAGCGCACAGGGCCAAGCCGCGCGCGGCGCAGGCTCCGTTGTGCGCGATCTAACTTAGAGTCCCTTCTTACCGAGGAACTCCACCAAATCCACCACGCGGTTCGAATAGCCCCACTCGTTGTCGTACCAGGCCACAACCTTCAGCAGGTTGCCGCACAGCACCTTCGTCAACTGTCCGTCGACGATCGAGCTATTCGGGTTGCGCAGCATGTCGGTGGAAACCACGGGGTCCATCGTGAAGGCGAGAATGCCCTTCAACGGCCCCTCGGCCGCGGCCTTCAACGCTGCGTTCACCGCTTCGGCCGTCACGTCGCTCTTCATCACGGCGACAAGGTCCACCACGCTCACGTTCGGCGTCGGCACGCGCATGGAAAACCCGTCGAGCTTGCCCTTCAACTCCGGCATCACCAGCCCGATCGCCTTGGCGGCGCCGGTCGTCGTCGGAATCATGTTCACCGCGGCCGCGCGCGCGCGCCGCAGGTCCTTGTGCGGGAGGTCGAGCACGTTCTGGTCG
>CAYUZM010001292.1:0-1823 GCA_964449665.1 uncultured Solibacteraceae bacterium | reverse complement strand
ATTGTGGGCATCGCCGACCTGTTGACGCTGATGGAAATGAACGAGGACCAGCAGGAATTGGTGGAGACGGTGAAGCTCTCCGGGGCCGGGCTGTTGGGGCTGATCGACGATATTCTTGATCTATCGAAGATCGAGGCCGGGCGGATGGAGTTGGAGGGCGTCGATTTCCGCGCCCGGGAACTGGCAGAGGACGCGCTGCGCGTGGTGCAGGCGCGGGCGGCGGCGAAAGAGCTGCGCCTCGGGATGCGGATCGCGCCGGAAGTGCCGGCGGTGCTGCTCGGAGATCCGGTTCGATTGCGGCAGATTCTGATCAACTATCTGGGCAACGCGGTGAAGTTCACCGAGCGCGGCGAAGTGGAGTTGCGCGTGAGCGTGCGGGGGACCGACAACGGGGTGCACCAGGTGCGCTTCGAGGTGGCCGATACCGGGCCGGGGATCGACGAGCGGAAGATACCCGAATTGTTTGAAAAGTTCCGGCAGGCCGACGCGTCGACGACACGGAAGTATGGCGGGACGGGATTGGGACTGGCTATCTCGAAACAGCTCTCGGAACTGATGGGCGGCTCGGTGGGGGGGCGGGGACGGGAGGACGCGGGTTCGGTGTTCGGGTGCGGGGTGCCGATGCGGGCGGGCACGTTGGGGGAACCGCCGCCCGAGCCGGGGGCGGGCGATCGCGATGCCAGCGAGGCGGCGTTGCGCGGCGCGCGCGTGCTGCTTGTGGAAGACAATCCGGTGAACCAGATGGTGGCGCAGCGGATGCTGTTACGGCTGGGGTGCGCGGTGGATTTGGCGTCGAGCGGCGCCGAAGCGATCGAGAAGTGGCGGCATGGAAACTACGCCGTCGTGCTGATGGACTGCCAGATACCGGAGATGGACGGATACGAGGCCGCGCGGCGCATTCGCGCCGAGGCCAACGGCGCGCCGAGAGTGCCCATTGTGGCGTTGACGGCCAATGCGATGGACGGGGACAAGCAGAAGTGCCTGGACGCTGGGATGGACGACTACATCCGGAAGCCGGTGCGGTTCGACGTATTGCGGCGGCAACTGGTGGAGAACCTTATGGCTCCGGCGGCGCCGCGGGCGGGTGGAGAACCTGCCGGCACCTAGAGCGCCGATTGATGCGAGGTAACGACGGCCTCTTCGATCAGGTGGTGCGCCTCGTCGCGGCCGAGGAAGCGGTCGATGACGTTGTGGGCAAGGTAGAGGATTGGCGTGATGGAGAGTGCGATCAGGAACTTGTAGGTGTAGTTGGTAAACGACAGGCCGAGGAAGTCGCTGGTGGAGATCTTGCCCGGCAGCCAAAAGGCGATGCCGAGGACGATGAAGGTATCGATGAGCTGGCTGACGGCGGTGGAGCCGGTGGCGCGAAGCCAGAGGTGGCGGCCGCCGGTGCGGTCGCGGAACATCCAGAAGACGAGCACGTCGACGAGTTGCGAAGTAAGAAACGCGGTAACGCTGCCGACGATGATCCAGAGCGACTGGCCGAGGACGGTGGAATAGGAGCGGTCGTCGACGGGTGAGACCGAAGCGGCAGGCACCATCATGGAAGCGAAGATGATGCAGAAGGCATAGATGATCAGGCCGACGGTGAGGAAGGTGAGCTTGCGGACGCCGGCCTTGCCGAAATACTCGTTGATCAAATCGGTGGTGAGAAAGACAACGGGCCAGGGGAGCACGCCCATGCTCATGACGTAGGGGCCGACCTGGATGAGCTTGCCTCCAAGGATCTCACCGAGCAGAGCGTTGGTGACGAAGATCCCGCCGAGGATGAGGTAGACGAGTTGCTGCCGGGTTCCGTTGAGCAAGGTTGTCCTTTCGAAATT
>CAYUZM010001291.1:0-1823 GCA_964449665.1 uncultured Solibacteraceae bacterium | reverse complement strand
TGTAGGTCCCATCGGCGTTGCTGGCAATCGTCCACCGCTGATCCACGGTATTGGAGTACTGGTTGACCACCACCGGTCCGGTGGGTTGCCAGCACCGCGGACCGGCCACGCTCAGGGAGAGACCGGACGAGGCGTTGATGATCCGGTACGAGCCGTTTACCACGCTGCTGCTGCCCTTACCGGTACCCGGCTCGACGGTGGCCTTGGCGGCCAGCGTGAGTTCGGCGTAGCGAACATTTTGCGCGGCCAGTTTCTCGAAGTAGCGCCGGGCGGCGAGGGCGTAGTGATCGGGCGAGTCGAGGCGCCCGACGGCCCATTTGAATGCGGTGATGAACTGATCGAAATCGGCGGATTGATACCGCCGCGCCACTTCGGCAGCCGAGACGTTGGGATCGAACTCGGCCAACACACCGGCGTCGAGGGTTCCTTCCAGGTGCACATGAAGCTCGGCCTTGGGCAGTTGTTGGATAAACGAGGCGACGCTCGGGGAAGCCATTGCTACGATATTAGCTGCCATGCACCCAGAAGAACTCGAAGCCCTCGTCGGCGGCCGTCACGGAGATGCGTTTCGAATCCTGGGTCCGCACCGCGCGCCCGCAGCGAGTGGGGGAGAGATATGGGTAGTGCGGGCGTTTCTGCCGCAAGCCGCGTCGGTTCAGCTGATTACCAGCGCGGGCGCGGCGCCAATGAAACGAACGCATCCGGCCGGAGTGTATGAGTGTGAGTGCGCGGCTGATCCGGGTGCATACCGGTTGAAAGTAACCCACTACGACGGCTCCATTCTGGAGCACGACGACCCTTACCGGTTTCCGTTGCTACTCACCGAGTTCGATCTGCACCTTTACGGCGAAGGCACGCACTACGAGTGTCACAACATGCTGGGCGCGCACGCGATGACGGTGGAGGGAGTGAGCGGCGTGCGATTTGCAGTATGGGCGCCGACTGCCGAATGTGTTTTGGTGACGGGCGATTTCAACGGGTGGGACGAGCGGCGGCATCCCATGCGGCAGCGCACGGGAGGCATTTGGGAGCTGTTCATTCCGGGGCTGGCGGAAGGCGCGGTCTACAAATATTTCGTCCGGTCGCACAACATGGGCCACCGCGAGATGAAGGCCGACCCGTGCGCGCTGTTCGCGGAACTTCCGCCCAAGACCGGTTCCGTGGTGGCGAACATCGATCGATACGAATGGCGCGACGGCGATTGGATGAAGCGGCGCGGCGAAACCGACTGGCTGCGGCAGCCGATGTCGACCTATGAGGTGCATCTCGCCTCGTGGCTTCGTGCCGACGATAACCGAATGTTGACGTACCGCGAACTGGCCGAAAAGCTGGTGAGCTACGTGGCCGACATGGGCTACACGCACATTGAACTGCTGCCTATTTGCGAGCACCCTTTCGGTGGTTCCTGGGGATACCAGGTGACCGGCTACTTCGCACCGACATCGCGCCATGGTTCGCCGGAGGACTTCATGTACTTCGTCGACCAATGCCATCAGGCGGGCATCGGCGTGATTATCGACTGGGTGCCGGCGCACTTTCCGCGCGACGCGCATGGGCTGGCGTTCTTTGACGGCACACACCTCTACGAGCACGACGACGTCCGGCAGCGGGAACATCCCGATTGGGGCACGCTGATATTCAATTTTGGCCGCAACGAAGTGCGCAGCTTTCTGATTTCGGGCGCGATCTTTTGGCTGAAGAAGTACCACATCGACGGGCTACGCGTGGACGCGGTGGCGTCGATGCTCTACCTCGCCTATTCGCGCAAGGAAGGCGAGTGGATCCCTAACAAGTCCGGCGGGACCCGGAAGCTCGCGGCCGTC
>CAYUZM010001290.1:0-1827 GCA_964449665.1 uncultured Solibacteraceae bacterium | reverse complement strand
GTCGGCGGCCGGGCGGTGTTCGTCGGCCAGTCGGCCGACGGCACCCTGGCCACCCTGACCGCCACCGCCGGCAAGTCGGCCCCGACCCGGCTGACCTCCGCCGCCGGCGGCTACTTCGGCGCCGTGGTGCCGGCCGGCGGCAATGCGTTCGCCCTGGTCGGCGGCACCAGCTGCACCGACCTGGTCGTGACCGACGGCACCCCGGCCGGCACCCGGACGGTGTTCACCCCGGAACTGACCGGCACGCCCATTCTCGACTCGTCGCAGTTGGGCTTGCAGATTCACGAGTCCATCGGGCATCCCATCGAACTGGACCGCGTGCTGGGCCCGGAAGCCAACTACGCGGGCATGAGCTTTCCCACGCTCGATCAGTTACCCATGCTGCGTTATGGCTCCAACGTGGTGAACGTGGTCTGCGACGCGCGCGTTTCGCACGGCCCTGGCATGGGTACGATTGCGTTCGACGATGAAGGAGTCGAGGGGCAGTGCACGCCGATCATCACGGAGGGGCAATTTACGGGCTACATGACCTCGCGCGAAACGGCGGCGGCCGTGGGGGAAGGTAGATCGAATGGCTGTATGCGCGCCAGTTCGTGGAACCGCTTGCCGCTGATCCGCATGACCAATGTCAGCCTGCTGCCCGGCGGGCAATCGATGGAGGAGTTGTTCGATGTGGAGAGCGGCGTCTATATGGAGACCAACCGTTCGTGGTCTATCGACGATAAGCGCTACAACTTTCAATTCGGTTGCGAGATGGCGTGGGAGATCAAGAACGGGCGCAAAGTGAGGATGCTCAAGAATCCCACTTACTCCGGTATTTCGACCGAGTTCTGGAACAGTTGCGATGCCGTGGCGGGGCGCGAGCATTGGACGCTTTGGGGCGTGCCCAATTGCGGCAAAGGACAACCGGAGCAGGTGATGGGCACCGGACACGGAGCTTCGCCCGCGCGATTCCGCAACGTGAAGATCGGCGGAGGCTACGGGCGATGAGCGAAGTGGAACTGCTGACACACGCCCAATGCAGGCAGGCGCTCGATTGGGCTGCCGGTGCGGCGCGTGAGCTGGGCATTCGCGATGTGGAACTGCACGTGGGAGCGGAGTCGAGCGCGCTGACGCGATTCGCCAACAACACCATTCATCAGAACGTCGCCTCACGCGATGTTTCGCTCAGCATACGGACGGCCGTGGACGGGCGGACGGCGCGGGCGTCGACGAACCGGTTGACGCGCGACGATGTACGCCGGGCCGTGGAGCAGGCCGCGGCGTTGACCCGGGCGGCGGAGAGCGACCCGCACCTTCCGGCGATGCTGGGGCCGCAGGCGGTGACCGAGGCGCCGCGCTGGTTCCGCGGGACAGCCGCGTGCACGCCGGATGCGCGCGCCCATGCCGTTACGCGCGCCATCGATTGTGCCGAACGGGAGCGGCAGGTGGCGGCGGGGATCTTCTCTACGGGTGAGTCCGCGGTGGCGATCCTGAATACCAACGGGCTGTTCAGCTATCACGCCGAAACCGATGCCGTATTCAGCATGACGGCGATGGCGGCCGATTCGTCGGGTTGGGCGAAAGGTTCGGCCTGCGATGTGGACGGCGTGGACGTGGACGCGCTGGCGGCAAGCGCGGTGAGCAAGGCCAAGCACTCGGCGAATCCGGTTGTGATTGCGCCGGGCCGCTACCGCGTTGTGCTGGAGCACGCGGCCGTCCTTGACCTGGTGGGACAGATCTTCTCCGACTTCTCGGCCACGGCCATCGAAGAGCAGCGCAGCTTTCTCACGGGCAAACTTGGCCAGCGCCCGTTCGGCGAACGCATCTCGATTGCCGACGACTTCC
>CAYUZM010001289.1:0-1829 GCA_964449665.1 uncultured Solibacteraceae bacterium | reverse complement strand
AAGCAAATGCCCTTGCACCCCGGCAATTCCAGCCGCTTCACGAACGGCCGGATCGTCGCCGCGCTCGCCAGTTGGCCGCCCGTCGTAAGCTGCCAGAACGTCGGAGCCGTGCCTGCGTCGATCAGGTCGTCGATGCCGCCGTTGGTAATGTGCAGCGCTTTTGCATTCGCCGCCGCGCGCGACACCGCCATCTCGCCGCCTCGATAGAAGCAATTCTTCCCGCCCGCCGGATCGAGCAGAATCGGGTATTCCAGTTTCGAGCCGAGCAGTTCAATCGACGTGTCGATCTTGTGCACGTCGGTCAACATCTTCGGCCGGATAATCCAGTTGTTGAAGGCCTCGCGGTTCTCGCGCAGCGTCAGCTCGTCTTCGCTTCCGCCCTCCAAGTAGTCCCAGGCCAGCGGATCGAGCTTCGTCTTGGCCACCGCCGCGAAGTCCATCACGTTGACCGGGCCGTACAATGGATCGCTCCAATCGATCGCGCTGTGATCGGAGGCAATGGGTCCTTGTGAGGTGAGAAACGGCGCCGCGCCGAACATCGAAACGAGGGCGCGCGCGGCCTGGCGACGCGTGATCATGGCAGTCGTTACTAGATCACACGAACCAGACGGCGCGCAAATACCCGGGTGCGCGCTCAGACGCCAAAACCCGCCGGAAGTCCCTTCATCGTCGCGCGCAGAATCTCCAGTACGGCCTTCCGGTCGGCATCCGACAGATGCTCATACGCCGCCGTACGATCGCGCCCGCTCAGGATCTCGCTCAGCCGCGCCAACGCTTGCGCTTTCGCCGGCGCGGGCAACTGGTCAAATGCGTCCGAATAAATCATGTAGCTGAGTGGATAGCGAAACAGCCGCCGCTGCAGGTCCAACTGCCGCAACCCCCGCCCTTTGGCATCGTGAGGACCCCGCGCCGAAAACTCCTCGCTGAAGCCCGACGTGCCCTTCACGGGCTCGGTCAGCCGCGCCTCATCCTTCATCAGCAGATACTCCACCAGATACTCGGTAAGGTTGCGAATGCGCCGCTGTGTGGATTCGGAAAGCTCCTCGCCCGGCTTCTTCAGCATCTCGTTCATGGCCGCCTGCTGGCGCAGCGCCATGCGCACCTCCCAGTTCACGCGCGTCAGCACGTTCTGCGCGCGCACCTGGTGTTCCAGAACCATCAACGCCACAATGTCGCTGTGCGGCGACAGGTAAGCGCCGGTGTCGAAGAAGCGGTCGAGCTTCAACATGTTCGACCCCGCCGTGAAATCGAAATCGGCTTCCTGACGGCTGCGCGAAACCGAATTCCCCATGTGCGTCTGCGCGCCATGGCTGCCGGTGACATACCAGCCGCCCCACCGCTCCTTCAGCGGACTGCGGTGGTCGTTCACGAAGCCCCCAGCCTGGAACAGCGGCATGCCCGTCGAATCCGGATACACGCTGCGCACCATCACGCCCGGTATGCCCGCCGTACGGCCCGACAGATGGCATTGCAGGCAATCGTCGCGCCGCATGATGAGCGGCCGCCCGCCAGGCTCTTGGTCGAGCGTGTAGAAGATGGTGCCCTGCTGCGCGTCATGCGCGGCCAGTTCCAACACATCGCCGCCGCGCACGATGCCTACCGAGACCGTGTCGTTGTAATAGAGCGCTCGCGGCGTGCGCGGCGCAATCCTCGGAGCCTGAAAACTGGTCTTCGAAAACACCAGCACCTGCGAACTCACCGGAATGTCCAGCGTCTTCAGAAGCGAGGGAAGATAGCCGAGATCGGCGTCGTAGTCGAGCTTGCGCTTGCCGCTCTCAATCTCGAGCTTCAGTTGGTACACGCGCTCGGTAACGGGAGCCTTTGCGTAG
>CAYUZM010001288.1:0-1834 GCA_964449665.1 uncultured Solibacteraceae bacterium | reverse complement strand
TCGGGCTGGGGAGCGTTGGTCGAATCGCGAAGGGCGGGGGGCTGTGTTTCGATTGCCGTTGGTCAGGAGCGCGGATGCTGCCGTGCAAGTGCGGTGCGAAGAGCTGCCGGGGGTATATGAATCCGGTTGTGCCGGGGGAATGAAGGCCGTGCCGGGTGCGTAAACTTTGGGGCATGATGGTTGCATGACGGAGGAGTTGAAGCGCGCCTACGAAGCGCTGGAGGTCGAGCCAGGCACGGAGTTCGGCGAGGTGCGCGAGGCGTATCTCGACCTGGTGAAGGTGTGGCATCCGGACCGGCATCAGGGGGCGTCGGAGCGTTTGCGCGCGCGGGCCGAACAAAAGCTGAAGGACATTACGGCGGCGTATGAGAAGCTGCGCGGCGTGGCCGAGGGGCCGGCGGCGCCGGAGTTGATTCCGATGGATTTCGGCGGTTCGTGGGGCTTTGTGGACGAGCGCGGCCGGACGGCGATTCATCCGCTTTATACGGTAGCCCGGCCGTTTCGCGAAGGGTTGGCGGCGGTGGTGATGGTGGAAAAGTGGGGCTTTATCGATACGGCGGGCGATTTTCGCGTGACGCCGCTGTATGAAGAGTGCGGCGACTTTCACGAAGGGTTGGCGGCGGTGAAGTGGTATGGGCGTTGGGGGTATATCGACCGCGCGGGATTGTATGTGATTCAGCCGCGGTTTCAGGAAGCGGGGCCGTTTGCGAATGGGCGCGCGGAGGTGCGGCTGGGGGCGCGCGTGGGGTTGCTGGATAAGTCGGGGGATGTGGATTTTCACCGCAACCGGCTGGTGTGAGCGTGCGGCGCGGACGGCAGGGGCGTGCACGGGTGGCGCAAGCGGGTGGCGTGCACGGCTGGCGCATGAGGGGGCGCGTGCGGCTGGCGGCGAAGCGAGCTATGGCTGTACGCGCAGATCGGTACTGTCGTGAATGATGCCGGGCGCGGTGACGGTGAGCGGCAGGTTACCGAAGCGTTTGGTTTTGGGGACGGTGACGGTGAGCGGTGCGCCGGGTTTGGAGGGCGCTTCGAGGCCATCGATGAGCACGCGCACGGGGCCGGGCTTGAGATTGGGAAGCGCGATGGCGATGGCTTCGCCTACGCGCGCGGGCTTGGCGGCGTCCACCGGTGAGCCATCGGCGTGCGTGGCGGCAAGCGGAGCGGGCGGGGGCGGTACTTGTTGCGAGAGGCGGATGCCGAAGAAGATGCCGTGGTGCAACGAGAGCTGATTGAGCGGGGCGAGTTGCGCGCCGACGAAGGCGGGCGGTGCGCCGCCGATGGCGAAATTGGTTTCCGTGGGATGGGCGACGGGGCCGAGCATGGAGGAGCCGTCGGTGCCGATGCGGTAGACGTTGCGCGTGGTGAACGCGGTGGAGATATTGCCGTCCCAGAGGTGTTCTTCTATGTCGAGGAAGCCACCGCCGGCGTTGCGCGCCGAGCCGAGTGCGGAGTGGAGCACGGCGGGCTTCGTGTTGATCTCGTAGGGCACTGTGCCGTAGAACTCGGCGACGGCGAACGAACCCATCCAGGAGTAGGAAGAGGCGTCGGGGTCCGAACGCAGGCCGATGAGGATATCGCGCGGGCCGGTGGCGGTGGACCAGGCGAGGAAGTATGCGCCGTCGGGGGAGAACATGATGTCGCGCGCGCCGCGGAGGGGAACGTTTGGGTCAGTGGGCGCGAAGGTGATGGAACCGGCGCCGGTGGGCGCGACTTCCAGCTTGGGCAGCGGCAGGGACATGGAACGCGCGACATCATCGAATTCGGTGGAGTGGCTGATGAGAGTGGCCTGTTCGTCGATGCGGCGGGGCGTGAAGGGAAAAGTGACGTAGCCGCT
>CAYUZM010001287.1:0-1835 GCA_964449665.1 uncultured Solibacteraceae bacterium | reverse complement strand
CCCTGGATGACAGCGGAGCCCGCGGCACCCCGCGGAAACCGTCAACCTGGCGGGGTGCCGTGAAAAGCTCGGACGCTGGGGGTAGGTTGGCGAACAGTTCCAGAAAGCCTTTGAAAGGCAGGCCAAGCGCTTGGACGCGCTCGTCGGCTGGGGCGTTTGCTTGCTCCACCTCGACGGCCCGCAGAACGCGCTGGACGCGTTCGAGCGTGGCCTCGAACAGGAGCCCTCGCAAGAGACCGCCCTCTTCGGCAAGGCCGTGGCCCTGCAGTTGACCGGCCGCGCCGACGAAGCGGCCGATGTCTACAAATCGGGGCTGGAACGGAATCCGAACTCCGAAGACGCGCTGGTCAACCTGATCAGCATCGGTATCGCGCGCAAAGACCTCGACATGATCCGCGAGTATAGCGAGCGATTGCTGACGCTCCGCCCCTACTCGCAGGCGGCCATCGAAGGTCTGGCCACCGTCGCCTTTTCAAGCGGCGATTTCGACGCGGCGGCCAAATTCTGCGCCAAACTCGTCGAATTCACGCCGGAAAACTACGAGCGCTGGTTCAACCTGGGCGTCGCCTACCAGAGGACGAACCGGTTGGAACAGGCGGCCAAGGCCTACACCGAAGCCGTGAAATACCGCTCCGACGCCAAAAACGCCTTTGTGAACCTCGGCGTCGTGCTGCACGAGTTGGGCGACTTCAAGGGCGCCCGCGACTCCTACGAACGCGCGCTGAAGATTTCGCCCGACATCCCGGCCGTGCTCTACAACCTGGCTTTGTTGCATGAGCAGCAGGACTCCAGCTACGAAGCCGAGAAGCTCTACGAGCGTGTGCTGCAGGCCAATCCCGATTGGGAAGACGCCTGGTTCCGGCTGGGCTACCTGCGGCTGCAACGCTCCGAGTTCCGCGGCAGCATCGAGGCCTTTGAAAACTGCCTCCGCAAACGGAATCCGTGGCCGGAAGCGCAGGTCAATCTCGGTCTCGCCTATTGGAAGATGGGCGACCGCGATTCGGCCGGCATCACCTTCCAGGGCGCGCTCGAAGCCGACCCGCAATCGGTCGACGCGCTGCGCGGTCTGGCCGCGCTCGCCATCGAACGCGAAGACTTCGAAGTCGCACTGGATTGCCAGGCCAAACTGATCGACCGCGGCGAACGCTCGCCCGAGCTGTTCTACAACACCGGACTGCTGCTGCAGAAGTCCGGCCAGTTGGACGACGCCATCCGCTTGTACCGCGAAGCACTGGCCGAAAAGCCCGACTTCCCGGAAGCGCTCCTGAATTTGGGCCACGCGCTGAAGGCACAGGGCCACGCCGAAGAGGCGCGGCTGTACTGGTCCCAGGCGCTGGCTTCGAAACCCGAGCTCGCAGCCGGGTACTTCGAAGTCGGCCAGTAACGACGTCTACCTCCTACGGGAATCACGGCGCGTGCCTTCGGGTACGCGCCTTTTTTTGCGTGCCGCGCCGCCCAACAACCCGCACCCCCGCCCGCGCCGCACTGCCCGCAACCCGCACGCCCCACCCGTCCCGCAACCCGCACGCCCCACCCGGCCACCCACCCCAAGCCCAGCCGCGGACGCTCCTCGCCCCGGCCTCCGCAGGCATAAGATAGTCCCATGACGCTCACCCGGCGCACCGCCCTGGCTGCCCTCGCCGGCGCCCGCTCCCACGCCGCCGAGTGGATCCCCCTCTTCGACGGCAAATCCCTCGCCGGCTGGAAAGAAACCCCCTTCACCGGACGCGGCACCGTCCACATCCAGGACGCCTCCATCCTCCTCGGCAAAGGCTACATGACCGGCATCACCTGGACCGGGCCCTTCCCCACCTCCAACTACGAAATCCGCTTCG
>CAYUZM010001286.1:0-1838 GCA_964449665.1 uncultured Solibacteraceae bacterium | reverse complement strand
CCGCGAGCGGGCCTGGGACCGGAGGCGTACCCGCTCGGAGGAGTGGCCCAAGCCGTAGGTTCCATTGGAGAACGGGCGGCTGCAAGAGCGTTCGGCGGGATTGCATTCTCCCCAAGCTGAGAAGAGTTCCGTGAAGACACAGGCACCCACATCCAAGGCCGCTCCGGAGAAAACCGGAAAAGCAGATGCAAGATCGTCTGACACAAAACCGTCCCACCCGCGACTCAATATGCAGGGGCAGGTGGACCTGTTCGCGCAGGCCATGAAGCTCTTTAACGGGCGCCAGTTCGCCGCCGCCGCGCCTTTATTTGCGCAGGTGGCCGAAGGACCGGCTCCGGATATCGCGCACACCGCGCGCACGCATCTGAAGATGTGCGAGCGGAGGCTGGAACAGGATGCGGCCGTACCGAAAACGCCCGAGGATCATTACGCGCTTGGCATCGCCCACATCAACCGGGGCGAATACACAGACGCCGCCAGGCAGCTTGGACTTGCCCTGCAAGGGCTCCCCGGGGCCGAACATTTCCACTACGCCTACGCCTTGTGCGCCGGACTGCAAGGAGATCTCGGACTTAGCGCCCAACATCTGCAGCGCGCCATCGAGTTGCAGCCGGCCAATCGAGTTGCGGCCCGAAACGACCCCGACTGGTCCGCATTGGCGCGCCAATCTCCCATTCGCGAAATCCTCCAGCCGGAACGAGGCAACTCTGCCTAGAACCGGATCCGGGAGTCCCACGGGAGTGAACCGAACAAGCGATCCGCTACATATCGTGGCCATTGGCGGCGGCACGGGTTTGTCGGCTCTGCTGCGCGGATTGAAGCAATACGCTCCCCACGCGGGCGCCGATTCCGGACAAGCGCCCGAACGTTCGCCCGAGATCGACATTACCGCCGTGGTGACCGTGACCGATGATGGAGGCAGTTCCGGGCGGCTGCGGCGCGAATTGGACATTCTGCCGCCGGGCGATATCCGTAACTGCATGGTCGCGCTTTCCGAAGACGAGGGATTGTTGTCGCGGCTGTTTCAACAGCGGTTCGACACGGGGCGTTCGTTGAAGGGACATAGCTTCGGCAATCTCTTCCTGTCGGCGATGACGCAACTCACCGGCGACTTCGCCCAGGCGGTGGCACTGAGTTCCGAGGTGCTGGCGACGCGAGGGCGGATTTTTCCGTCGACGGCGGCCAATGTGTCGTTGGAGGGGTGGCTGGAAGACGGGACGGGCGTGGAGGGCGAGACCAAGATCAGCCGCAGCCGGACGAGAATCCGGCGGATCGCCTTGAAACCGAGGCGCGTGCGGCCGCTGCAGGAGACGCTCGACGCCATTGAGCGGGCCGATCTGATCTGCCTGGGGCCGGGTTCGCTCTACACGAGCATCATTCCGAATCGGCTGGTGCAGGGAATTCCGGAGGCACTGCAGGCGGCCAAGGCGCCGATGGTTTACTTCGTGAACCTGATGTGGCAGCCGGGCGAGACGATGAACTACAAGGCGAGCGACCACGTGAACGCGATCCGGCACCATTCGCGGCCGCACTTGGTGGATTACGTGGTACTCAATACGCGTCCGGTGACGGGCGCGATGAGGCGGCGGTACGCGGCGGAGCGGGTATTCCCAGTGGAGAACGATTTGCCCCAGTTGCGGGAGATGAACGTCGAGGTGATCGGGCGCAATCTGTTGGAGAGCGGAGAGAAGGTGCGCCACAACCCAGATGCGATCGCCGAGATCGCGGTGCAGTTGGCGGCGCAGGCGCGCCGGCGGCAGAACCGTCCGCGGCGAAAAGTGGCCGCGCGGTAGACACGGGGTCGGCGCGCGGTAGACACGGGGTCGGCGCGCGGTAGA
>CAYUZM010001285.1:0-1841 GCA_964449665.1 uncultured Solibacteraceae bacterium | reverse complement strand
TTTCGAGGAACAGCCGGTCGTGCAGGTCGCGGTCGCCCGCCAGCAGCGCTTCGAGTGGGGCGGCGTTCATCTCTTCTTCGAGGCGCAACTGGACGCCTGCGCGCCGCGCCTCGGCCACCAGCAGGTCGTGCGTCGTCTGCTTCGTCGAGGGAAAGGTCGAGACGACCCCGATGTCGCGCGACGTCCGCACCGCCAGCCGCGCCATCGGCTCGTCGATCTTGAACAGCGGAATCGGCGACCGCTCCTTCAACTCGTCCAGCGCCTTCGGAGGCACCGCCGAACACGTCAGCACACCGCATGAAGCCCCATACTCCGCCCGCGCCATCTCCGCCATCGCCACCAGCCGCCGCGTCGCGTTCGCCCAATCCTCGGCGCGCAACATGCGCATGATGCCATCGTCCAGCAGATGCGTGAACTCCACCTCCGGCGCATGCGCCGCATAATATTCGGCCACGCAATCCACCGCCGCGCGCGAAGCGTGCAGAATCACCGCCCGCGACGCGATCAGCCCCCGCGACGAATCCCCTCCCCGCGACGTCGTCATCGGCTGTGCGCCGGCCCCCGGAACACGGCATTCAAGAACAAAATATTCAACCCATCCACATACGCGCGATAGTTCGGGTCCGCCGTAAACGCGATCACATGCCCGCGCCCCTCGCGCTGCACCATCATCAGCGGCTTATACGCCAACTGCTTCTTAAATGCATCCCACAAATACCCGCTCGCCAGCACCTCGTCCGGCCCCGCGAACACCGCCGTGTTGATGCCCTTGTCGAGCTTGATCGGCGTATAGATGTCGTTCCCGCTCACCACCGCGTGCACCGTGCGCTGCGCCCCCGCCGTCGCCCAGTGGTCGCCATCGATCGTCGCTTTCGCAATGAACCCCGCTGTGGAATCCGGCGGCTCCGTCTCGGGCGTAATCGCCTTCCGGAAGTCCTCTTCCTTCGTGAGTAGCTTCCCCGGCACGCTCGCCTCGGGCGTCTCCTTCTTCGGAGCCGTATCGCGCGGCTGCGTCTCGCGCTGCACGCCGAGCAAGCCCACCTTCGGATCGCTCATCCAGTTCAACGCCCCGCCAATTCCAATTAACGTCCCGCCCGCACGCACGAACTCGCGCAGCGGCGCCGTCAGCGCCGCGGGCATCGTCGCGCCATACCCGCCGTCCGGCAAAATCACCACCTGGAACCGGTTCAAATCCGCCGTCGCCAGCGTCGCCGTGCGCACCGGCACCGTCGGATACCCATACTGCCGCTCCAGCACAAACCGCGTGTGCCCCGCCGAACCCGTCGCCACCGGCGCATCCCACGCAATCGCCACCGTCGGCGCCTTCACCGCATTCACGAACCGGCTCCCGAAGTTCACCCCCTCTTCCACCCAGCCCGTATTCGTTGCCACCACCTCCGCGCCCGACTCCCGCGCCATCCGTCCCAACGCCTCATGCAGCACCGTCGGATTCTCCTTCACCTTGAAGATCAGCGACCCGCGCGGAAACACCCGCCCCGCCTGCGTGATCGACTTATCCGACGAGTGCACCGACAGCCCCGCCCGTAGCGCCGCCGCCAGCAACTTCGCGCCCGCCGTGTTCCAAGGCACCAGGTACGCCACCGTCGCCCGCGCCGCCGGAACAATCCCCGCCGCCTGTTCCTCGCGCGCCACCCGCGCGAACGTTCCTTGCGACTCCGCCCCCGCCGCCACCGTCTCCACCTTGTACTGCAACGGACGCGACCACGCCGACACACCGGAAATCTCCTCCGGCAGCCGCTTCTCCCGCAACCCCCCCTGCCCTTTCCCAAACCCCCCGTTCATCGGCCCGTTCGCGTCCAGAAACGGTCGAACCTGCCGCC
>CAYUZM010001284.1:0-1845 GCA_964449665.1 uncultured Solibacteraceae bacterium | reverse complement strand
TCCTTGCCGGGAAAGCCACTCGGCATAGCGCGTCACGACACGCCGCTTTGCACCGGCTTGGATCGGGTAGAGGCGGGCGCTGTATTCGCCTGGGCCGACCCACGCGAGCTGCGCCGGGTCCTCGGTCGAGCCTTGGTAGACGTTGCTCTCGTATTGCGCCTTGGCGGCGGCACTCTCTTTTACCTTGCCCCCCACGAGCCCGCCCCCGCGACCCCCGCGCTGCCCCACCCCCCCATGTTCCATTGGAGTGAGAACACTCCTAAAGACCAGCACCATGTCCGAAACCCTCCCCTTCCCCAGAGTAGCCATCGTTGGACGGCCCAACGTCGGCAAGTCCACCCTCTTTACCGCCATCCTCGGCACCCGCCGCTCCATCGTCGGCGACGAGCCCGGCATCACGCGCGACCGCATCTCCGGCATCGCCGATTACCGCGGCCGCCGCTTCGAGCTGATCGATACCGGCGGCATCATCCCCGACGACGACGAGATGATCCCCGCCGAAATCTTCAAACAGGCCCGCGTCGCCTTCCAAAACGCCAGCCACGTCATCTACGTCATCGACGGCCGCACCGAAATCACCGGCATCGACCGCGAACTCGCGCGCCTCCTCCACGCCCTCAACAAACCCGTCGTCCTCGCCGTCAACAAAATCGACGACGTTAAAGTCGAAGGCCTCGCCAACGAGTTCTGGTCGCTCGGCTTCGACTACCTCTTCCCCATCTCCGCCGAACACCGCATCGGCCTCGACGACCTTCTCGATCACGCCACGGCCGGCTTCCCCCTCACCATCGGCGAAGAAGACGCGCCCGAACCCGCCCGCAAAATCCGCGTCGCCATCATCGGCCGCCCCAACGTCGGCAAATCGACGCTGCTCAACTCCCTCTGCGGCGCCGAGCGCGCCATCGTCACTCCCATCGCCGGCACCACGCGCGATGCCGTCGACGAATCGGTCGTCCATGAAGGAACCGAGTACGTCTTTGTCGACACCGCCGGCATCCGCCGCAAAGGCAAAACCACGCTGATGGCCGAAAAGCTCGCCGTCATGATGGCCCGCCGCCACATCGAACAGGCCGACGTCGTCCTCATGGTCATCGATGCCACCGAAGGCGTCGTCGCCATCGACGCCAACATCGCCGGCTACGCGCACGAAGACGGGCGTGCTCTCATCCTCGTGCTCAACAAATGGGACGCCGTCGAAAAGAAGGACAAGAAAGCCTTCGTGCAATCCGTGCGGGATGAGCTGCGTTACCTCGAATACGCACCCATCGCCTTCATCTCCGCCAAGACCGGCGCTGGCGTCAGCCAGCTATTCAACCTCATCAAGCGCGGCTATCAGGAAGCGTCGAAGCGCATCTCCACGTCGGACCTGAACAAGTTCTTCCGCACCCTCGAAACTGAGCTCGACCTCAAGGTGAAATACCTCACCCAAACCGGCGTGCGCCCGCCCACCTTCGTGCTGTTCAAAGACAGCACCAAGGCCATGCACTTCTCGCATGAACGCTACGTCGCCAATCAGTTGCGTGAGAAGTTCGGCTTCGCCGGCACGCCGCTCGTCATCAAGTCGAAGTCGAAGAACCCGAAGCGTTCTCCCGGACAACGGCCAGCAGGAGCCGGTCGAAAGAAGAAGATGAAAGCTGGTGGGCCAGTGACGGATAACTGAGCAGCGCCGCTTCCTCGCGAAGCCGCTTTTCCTGCTCGTCCGTCAGCGCCGCCGTGTAAAGATCCGCCCGCCCGCGATAGGAATACGAATCGTAAACCGGATGCCCCGCCCCCCTCCACCCCCCGTCCCAATACGAACCCCCCCCGAGAAACCCCCGCCTCCCCCCCCCCTCCGCCACCGCCCCC
>CAYUZM010001283.1:0-1846 GCA_964449665.1 uncultured Solibacteraceae bacterium | reverse complement strand
GTTGTAGACGCGGACACGCGGGCGCGTTCTGCCGCCGAGAAGGCGATAGAGCGGAAGGCCGGAGGCTTGCCCGAGCAGATCGAGTTGGGCCATGTTGACGGCACTCAAAACGCGCATGTCCGCGCCGCCTGCGTTGCGCATCGCCATGGAGTGATAGAGCGTTCGCCAGAGACCGTCAAGGTCGCGCGCATCTTTTCCGATAATCGTTCGCGCGTAGTCTTTGAGCGCGCCCATCTCGCCCTGATGGAATGGATACGTTTCGCCAGTGCCAATCAACCCGTTGACCGTATGCAGACGGACCCAGCAGAACTCGGCGCCGTCTGAGCCGCCCGAGCCGCCGCCGATTTTGATGTCCTTGCGGAACGTTACGGCGTCGATCTGACGGATGGGCAAGGGGTCGGATGCCGCGGCGGCCGCTCGCGTTTCGGCCGTGAACCAAGCCGCGGCCGCGCCGCCGGCGAGGAACTGGCGGCGTGAGACGCTAGAGCGCGACGGCGTTCTTCGCAACATAGTCATCCACCTTGGTGAACTCGGAACCGCGCTGATCGATGTAGTAATAGCGCTCGGCGTATGCGAAACCGTAGGGGGCACCGCACTCGCGCTCATCGTCGAGCATGAAGTGGCGGATGTATTCGCGGTCGGCCGTCCGGTCGTCGTTGCCGAGAATCGGAAGCCGCTTGCCTTGCGCGGCCAGTTTCGCGCGCAACAGCGACCCGTTGTTTCCGCCTCCTTGTGAGCGGCACTCCGCGATGCCGTCGATCTTCTTCTCGATGTGTGAGCTGACATCGACAATCCGGTTAAAGGTCTGGCCTGGGCGCGCGTAGAAGTAGTAGCGCTCCTTCACCGGGTGCGGTTGAACGCCCGCCTCCATGTGCTCGTGGTAGTCGTTCGGCATGCCCGACATCCAAGCGGCCTCTTCCACTGCGCGGCCAGTGGCGGAGTGGTCAGGATTCTCTTCGCCGTGGCCCCACGGATTGAACGTCACCACGGTATCCACCTTCAAGAAACGGAACAGGAAGATCAGCCGCGCGCGCAGATCGAGCGAAGAAATGTTGTCCATCTCGTGATTCTGATAGTAGAAGTGGAACACCTCCTGGAAACCCAGCGATTCACCGACCTTGAAGTGTTCCTGCTCGTTGCTCAGAATGTTCTCGGCCGTGGAGCGCCCCCCGCACTTCTCGTCGTTGGAGGTGCGGATGAGGTAGCCGGTGTAGCCCTCGCGAACGAGCTTGGCACAAAGCCCGCCGGCATAAAGCGGGATGTCATCCAGGTGCGCATGGACGGCGGCGAACACTTTGCCCTTGTGGGGTTGATCGGGTTGATCGCGGTCGATCACGATCTCATTCACATCTGCTCTTGCCATGAAAACCTCCTAGAGCTTCACCGCGTTGGCTTCCGCGAATTTGCGGATCGCGGCCGTATGATTCGAGTCGGGCCCGATATAGCGGAAGGCTTCGGCATATTGCAGGCCGAAGCGCTGGCCGAGCAGTCGCCAGTCCTCCATCAGGAAGTGCTTCACATATCGCTGGTTGGCGGTGTCGTCATTATCTCCAAGCAGGTCGAGGCGCTTGCCTTGTTTGGCGAGATCGGCGCGAAGCCGCGAACCCGCTTCACCCGCCGGCCCCTTGCCTTTGTTGGCGACATTGCCGCGCACCTTCTGATCGATGTACGGGCCGATATCGACTATTCGGTTCACCAAGTTGTGCCCGTTGGGTGAGCGCGCATGATAATACTTCTCGCGCACCCGCGCGGGTTTGAGCCCGGCGCGATAGTGCTCTGGATAATCCTTGCCGGTTCCTGAAAGCCAGCACGCGGCTTCGGCGGCGCGGCCCGGCGCGAGGTGAAG
>CAYUZM010001282.1:0-1849 GCA_964449665.1 uncultured Solibacteraceae bacterium | reverse complement strand
TGGCGCCGACCGACAGGTGGCCGATCTGCTCGCGGTGGATGACCTTGGCCGGATTCCACGTGGAGCGGTAGATGATGTCGTCGAGCGTCATGCCCATGTTGAGGAACTTCGACATCACGTTGAGCTGGTCTTTCATGCCGGCGTTGAGGCTGCCGGAGTGGACGTCGGTGGAGATGGTGTCGGGCGGGAAGCCTTGCTTGACGGCGGGAACGGCCTGGCGGAACTCGAAGGCCGCGCCGCCGTGGCCGACGTCGAAGAGGACGCCGCGCTTGCGGGCTTCAAAGAGATAGGGCATGAGCTTGCCCTTGTCGTCGAGCATGGGGACGGGCGCATAGAAGCAGTGCGTGTAGATGTCGCCGGGGCGGAGCTTCTTGAGCACGAGGTCTTGGAAGGGGCGCTCGGGGCGGAACTGGCCGAAGTCGATCATGACGGGCAGATTGGCGAGGGTGCCCGCTTCGACGCCCCGTTCGACGGGCGTCCAGTCGGCGCCGCGGTAGTGGGCGACCTTGAAGCCAACGATGGTGTCGGGGTTGGCCTTGGCGAGATCGGCGGCGGCCTTGGCGTCGATGAGATCGAGGCGCTGCTCGTCGGCTTCGCCGGGCATGCCCGCGGCGCCGACGTTGAGCAGGGCGAGCACGCGGGTGCGGGCGCGGTCGATGACGGTCTTCTTGAAGTACTCGAAGTTGGAGCGGCCCGAGGAGCCGGCGTCGACGACGGTGGTGACGCCGACACGGAGGGCGAAGGCGTCGGGGAAGATGCTGGCCTCACCGCCGGCGAGGCTGCGGCCTTCCGACCCCGCGAAGACGTGGGCGTGGAGATCGATCAGGCCGGGCGTGAGGTAGAGCCCGGCGACGTTGACGACCTTGCGCGCTTTCGCGGCGGGGATGTTGGGCTCGACGGCAGCGATGTGGCGGTCTTTGATGGCGACATCGCGGAGGGCGCTGATCTTGTTCTTGGGGTCGATGACGTGGGCGCCCTTGAGCAGAAGATCGTACGAGGGTTGGGCGTAGAGCGCCGAGGCGCACAAGAGGAGAATTGGCAGACGCATATCGTGCCACTATAATCGAACATCATGAAGACCTCTCGCCGCCGTGTGCTCCAAGCCGCCGCTCTTTCCCCCGTTGCCGCATCGGCAGCCACAACCACTACGCTCACCGCAAGCAGCCCATCGCCGCTTTACGCGAGCCTGGGCGTGAAGCCCGTGATCAATGGCGTGGGCGTGGTGACCGTGCTGGGCGGATCGATCATGCCGCCCGAGGTGATGAAGGCAATGGAAGAGGCTTCGCGCTTCTTCATCCCGCTGCCCGAGCTGGAGCGCAAGGTGGGCGCGAGGATCGCCGAGCTGGTGCAGGCGCCGGCGGCGATGGTGACGTGCGGGGCGGCGTCGGCGATCACGGTGGGCACGGCGGCGTGCCTGTCGCAAGGCGACGCGAAGAAGCTGCGGCAACTGCCGGGGCGCGAGGGAATCAAGTACGAGGTGATTCAGCAGAAGACGCACCGTTCGGGCTATGAGCATCAGATGGAGCTGTGCGGCGCGAAGGTGGTAACGGTCGAGACGCGCAAGGAACTGGAAGCGGCGATCAACGAGCGCACGGGCATGATGTTCTTCCTGAACAAGGCCGAGCACGACGGGCAGATCAAGAGCGACGAGTTCATCCGGATCGCCAAGGAGCGCGGCGTGCCGACGATGAACGACGCGGCATCGGACGCGACGCCGAAGGAGAACTTGTGGAAGTACACCAAACAGGGGTTTGACCTGGTGATCTTCTCGTGAGGCAAAGCGCTGCGCGGTCCGCAGGCGAGCGGGCTGTTGCTCGGGCGCAAGGATCTAATTGAAGCCGCATATCCG
>CAYUZM010001281.1:1079-1850 GCA_964449665.1 uncultured Solibacteraceae bacterium | reverse complement strand
GGAAGCCAAGCCGCTCGCCGAGGCCACCGAGTGGCTGGAAAACTACCGCCAGTTCTGGGAGCAGCGCTTCCAGCAACTCGACAACCTGCTCGACGAACTGAAAGCCCTGGAGAAGAAGTCCAAGGCGCGCACCGCGAAAGTGAGACACGCATGAAGGACCCGCACGCCCTCGTCATTGCCGCGCTCGGCAGCCGCGAAATTGTCATGACCCGCGTCTTCAACGCCCCGCGCCACCTTGTCTTCGACGCGTACACGAAGCCCGACTTGCTCAAGCGCTGGCTCGGCGTGCGCGGCGGCTGGATTCTCCGCGACTGCGAAGTCGATCTCCGAGCGGGCGGCGCATACCGCTGGGTGTGGTGGAAAGAGTCCGCCGGCATTGCGATGGGCGTGCGCGGCGTCTATCGCGAGGTCGCCGCGCCCGATCGCATCGTCTGCACGGAGAAGTTCGACGACGCCTGGTATCCCGGCGAATCGCTGCTCACCACCGAGTTCCTCGAACAAGACGGCGCCACGGCGCTCAAAGTCACCATGCTCTATGAGTCCACCGAGGCGCGCGACTGCGTGTTGCGCTCGCCCATGGAACGCGGCTTAGCCGAAAGCTACAACATGCTCGACGAACTACTCCAGGAGCAGGTCTGATGCCCGGCATTCTGCAGGATGTGGTCCGCGCCGCCCTGGCCTCGCTCGAAGGGATGAGCACGCAAAAGGACCGCGATAACCTCACCCGCTTCGGCATCAACGCCAGGAACGCGCTCGGCGTCTCGATGGCCC
>CAYUZM010001281.1:0-1069 GCA_964449665.1 uncultured Solibacteraceae bacterium | reverse complement strand
AAAACGCCTGGGAACCAGCCACGAACTCGCCGCCGGGTTGTGGGAAACCGGAGTCTATGAGGCGCGCATGGTGGCCTCGCTGGTCGACGACCCGGCGCTCGTTACGCCCGCGCAGATGAACGCCTGGTGCGGCGACTTCGATAACTGGGGCATCGTCGACACCGTCTGCTTCAAACTCTTCGACCGCGTGCCGCACGCCTGGGCGAAGGTCGAGCCGTGGAGCAAGCGGAAGGACGAGTTCCAGAAACGTGCCGCCTTCGCCCTGCTCGCCTGCCTCGCGCTGCACGACAAGAAGGCTGCCGACGATCAGTTCCTGCGCCTCCTGCCGCTCATCGAAAAGGCCTCGAACGACGAACGCAACTTCGTCAAAAAGGGTGTCAGTTGGGCCCTGCGCTCCATCGGCGTCCGGAACGCCAGGCTGCGCGACGCCGCAACCGGGTTGGCCGCGCAACTTGCCGAATCCGATGACCCCACCGCGCGCTGGCTCGGCAAAGAAGCTCTCCGCGAATTCAAGAAGAAATCAGCCACCAAAGGAAAGACCAAGAAATGAAGAACACAGGCACCCTCAAAGTCACCCTGCCCTCGGATCGCGAAATCCTGCTCACACGCGTCTTCGACGCGCCGCGCCAAATGGTGTTCGACGCCTTCACGAAACCTGAGCTGTTGAAGCGCTGGTTCGGGCCGTGCGGCCACTCCCTCGCGATCTGCGAAGTCGACTTCCGCGTCGGCGGCGGATTCCGTTTTGTCCTCGAAGACCCGAACGGCCAGAAGATGGGAATGCGCGGCACGTATAAGGAGATCGCCGCGCCCGAGCGCACCGTCCACATGGAATCGTTCGACGACTATCCGGGCGAATCGCAAGTGACCGCCGTTTCGACCTCCACTGTGGGAGGCGTGGTCGGGATCACTGGAGTGACGTTGGACAACGATGTCGATTTGTCGGCCATCAACTTGTCGGAGGATCTGAATCTCAATGGCGTACTCGACGCTGGTGAGGACCAGAATGGCAATGGTGTTCTCGATCTTGGTTCCGAGTATCGCGTCGTGCTCTTCGATATCGACGGGACAC
>CAYUZM010001280.1:0-1851 GCA_964449665.1 uncultured Solibacteraceae bacterium | reverse complement strand
GTGGAGAGGTAGCTGCCGGGGGCCATGCCGCGGCCGATGGTTCCAGAGGCTGCGTCGACAACGCCGTCGGTACGGATGACGGGGCGCAGGCGGGCGCGGCCGGGGAAGACGACGGTGATTTTGTTGCCGGTGTTGCCTACTTCGGCGGTGAACTCCAGGGCGCCGACTTCGGGGCCGAGGTAGCCCTCAATGACCGCGGCGATGCCGAGCGAGTCGGTTGTGCGCGTGGCCGTAACGATTTCGCCTCCGCCACGGGTGACGCGATATTGGACGGGGAGGTTGGGGACGGGCAGGCCGTACTGATCGGTGGCCTTGAGGAGCAGTCCGCCGGGAATGCCGCTGTCGGCGATGCCGCTGAAGTTGAAACTGGTGATCGCGAAGGCATCGAAGAGGACGTTATCCGAGCGCATGTAGAGGTAAGGAATGCGGATGGTAGTTGCGCCGCCTGAGACCGCGAATTCGCCTTCATAGCCGCCGGCCTGCACGGTGCCTTGCAGCGTGGCCGTCACCTGTTGGGTGGCGCCGGGGGCGAGGGGGAAAGCGAGGGTGGAGAGCGTGACGCGGGCGTCGCCGGCGCTGTTGCGGGGACGGTTGTCGATGCGGACGGTGATGGTGGTGTCGCCCATGTTGCGGAAGGTGAGGGTTTGGGGCGTGGGGGCATCGACGCTGACGTTGCCGAAGCTGAGCGTGGAGGGTTCGACGACGAGCGTGGCGCGGGAAGTGTCGTTTACGTTTACCTTACCCGCGCCCATGGCGGTGACGCGGGCGGGGCTGACGACATTGCCGTCGATGTTGTCGTCGATGTCGGCGCTGGCCGAGTTGACGACGCCGGATTTGATCTGCGCGGGGGTGGCGTTGGGGAAGCGCTGTTTGAAGATGGCGGCGACGCCGGCGGCGATGGGGGCAGCGAAGCTGGTGCCTTGGGCTGCAATCCAACCGGAGGGTTCGTACATGTCGCCATTGGGATCGAGGCGCTGGGTGGCCATGTAGAGCGGCTCGCCGGGGGCGACGACTTCGGGCTTGATGCCGGTGGTGCCGATGTTGGGGCCGTAGGAGCTGAAGTAGGCGATGGTGTTGGCGGTTTGCGCTTCGGCACGGAGGTTGGGGTCGAGGGTGATTTGCGCGTTGGCGTTGGCATTGACGAAGGTGCGAAGTGCGGCGCCGGGCGTGGCTCCGATCATCGCGAGAGGGATGGCGGTTTCTTCGAGAGCGGCAGGGGGGAAGATGAAATCCGAAGTCCCGGATTGGACGAGAACGACGCCGACGGCGCCGGCCTGTTGCGCGTGGACGGACTTGGTGGCGAGCGGGCAGTCGCCGCGATCGATGAGGGCGAGAGAACCGGCGAGCGAACCGTTGGCAAGGGGTGTGCAGGCCTTGCCGTCGTTCTCGAGCGTGCGCACGTCCTTCATCGTGGTGGAAAAGGCGGCGGGGGGGCGCGGGCCGCTGCCGAAGAAGGCGGCGATTTCGCGGATGGAAGCGGGGGCGTTGGCAGGGGCGCGGACGCTAGAAACATAACGCTGTGAGTTTGTGGTGGCGCCGACGGAGAGGGCGGCGGGAGCGGAGGCAGGCGTGTTGATGGTGTTGAGCGTGGGGGGCTTGAAGCCGATGTCGCCATCATTGCCGGCGGAGACGACCACGGTGAGGCCGGCGCGGGTGGCGAGTTCGACGGCGGCGGCTTCGAGGTCGCAGGGGGTTGTGCCGGGGTTGTCGCATGTTGCGCCGCTGTCGTTCGGCGACCAAAGAGCGCTGGCGCCGTAGGAGTAGACGGCAATGTTCATGCCGTCTTTGACGGCGTCGTCGGGGGCTTGGATGAAGACGTCGGTGAAGGTGAAGTCGTTGACGCCGGGCGGG
>CAYUZM010001279.1:0-1854 GCA_964449665.1 uncultured Solibacteraceae bacterium | reverse complement strand
GCATCCACGAAGGCGAGATCGCCCGCCGGGGACTCGGCGTCACCCACCCCACCAAGGTCCGCGCCGTCGGCGGTAAGTTCATGTTCGACGACGACCAGGAAACGCCCAACACCATGACCGCCTCCTACGAATTCAACGTCGGCGGCAAAACCAAGATGATGACCTTCGAAGTCCGCCACTGGTACTCGAACCACGAAGCGGGCATCGGAGGCGAACGCGCCGGCAACACCATCGGCAACACGTTTTACGGTTCGAAGGGCTACCTCGTCATCGACGGTTATAACAAGTATTGGAGCTTCATGGGCAAAGACGGCACGCCCGGCCCCGCCCGCACCGAACGCGACACCCACTTCGAGAACTTCATCTCCGCCGTGCGCAGCCGCCAACAGGGCAGCCTTACCGCCGAGATCGAAGAGGGAGCCCTCTCCTGCATCCTGGTGCACCTGGCCAACGTCTCTTACCGCCTGGGCCGCACTCTCAACTGGGACGAGAAAACCTGGACTGTCAAAGGCGACCCCGAAGCCAACAAGATGTTGACCCGCGCCTACCGCGCCCCCTACATCGTCCCGGCCAAGGTTTAACGTGGGACAGGCCTCCCGGCCTGTCCAAACTTACTTCGCCTTGTAACCCTGCC
Organism: uncultured Solibacteraceae bacterium; assembly: GCA_964449665.1. Classification (GTDB taxonomy): domain Bacteria; phylum Acidobacteriota; class Terriglobia; order Bryobacterales; family Bryobacteraceae; genus JAFLBB01. Next base: position 1,220 of record CAYUZM010001279.1, on the reverse strand, counting down.
ACAAGTACTCCAGTGCTTGCGGCAGGGTTTGCTGTTTCACCGCCCGGTCCGTATGCCCGGCGTTCCGCACAAACAAAAACTGGTAGTGATACCCCTTCTCGGCCAAAACCTTCGCCATCCGCTCATTCGCCAAAACCCAGTCGTGATACTCGTCCCGCGTGCTTAAGTTGTCCCGGTCGCTGATCTCCAGCCAAAGCCGGATCGGCTTCCGCGGGCTCTTCGGAATCAGGTTCTCATGGAACTCCCAAGCCCCATGCGGAGTCTTCGGATCGTACGGCCACTGCTGGTAAACGTAAGTTCCCGAATAAGTCAAAACCCGCCGGTACCACTCCGGGTGATACCACGCCATAATCAACGCCGCCGAACCGCCCGAACTTCCCCCCATCGTCGCCCGCCCATCCGGATCTTTCGTCAGCTTCACGTTGCACTTCTTCTCCACCAGCGGAAGCACCTCGCTTTCTACGAACTCTGCATACAACCCCGACATCGTGTCGTACTCCAGCCCGCGCTGGCTCCCCTGCGCATCGCCTCCGCCGTTCCCAATCGAAACCGCAATCATCACCGGAACCCGCTTCTCGTGAATCAAGTTGTCCAGCGCCGTAAATAGCGCCCGGTCTGGACCGTCCGCCCCGACGATAAACGGAGCTGCCGTCCCCCGCACATACTGCTTCGGCACATACACCGCCACCTTCCGCGTATATGGTTTCGGAAAACTAGACACAATCAACTTACTCGGGTCCGCCGGATCGGGCCGCCCAAACGTCCCCGGCTCGCGCGCAATCCCCGGATAGATCTTGCTGTCGGTGGACTCCATCGTGAACTCGAACACCTCGCCCTGCGGCACGCCCTCTTTCACCGTCATCTCGGGCGCGGGCGTATGCGTCGGCCCAATGATGAAGTTCCCGTCTTCATTCACCGGAGGCACCGCCCCATCCGGCAGCTCCTTCGCCGCCACGTAACCCGCCGTATGCGGATACCGTATCCGCGGACGCCTACGACCCGGCCCCCATCTGCGGCTCGATCGACCACGGTGGCCGCTACGCGTACGGCCGCCAGCCCGGCATCGCCCAGTGGAACCTGGCCCGCCTGGCCGAGTCGCTGCTGCCGTTGCTGGTGAGCGACGAGCCCACCGAGGCCGAGGTCGACGCCGCGGTCGGCCAGGTCACCGAGGTCCTCGACCGGTACCCGGCGCACCACGAGCGGGCCTTCGCCGCCGGGAT
>CAYUZM010001278.1:0-1860 GCA_964449665.1 uncultured Solibacteraceae bacterium | reverse complement strand
CATCACTAGAACTAGGACGTCGGCAGCCAAAAGTTCGGCGGTGCTCAGGTGCATCGTTATCCTCCTATGATGTTTTGTCTACTGCCATCTGGTTCACGTCTTTGGCAAGACGAAGAAACGGTTGAGCATCTGGTTCCCGGCGGAGCCGTCCGTCGCGCGTGATCGTGCTGCAAAACGGCGCGCAGGAGGCAGGGGCGCGCCGTGGTTTGGCGCGGCGCAGCGGACCCTTGCCGCCGAGCACCGTTTTGCGAGCTGGCAATGGAACGGGCGGCGGAGCGGGAGCCGGATGCATGGATTCCCGGTGGTGAGTTCCCGAGCGGAAGCGTCTCATGAATCCTCCGCGAGCACGAAGTTGGGAAAGTCTTCGAAGACCCATTTGTTCTTCAACGTCCGGTAGATGATGCCGAGAAACTTCCTGGCCAACGCGATGATGGCTTTGCCGGCTCCCCGCCTGGCCTTTACTCTTCCGTAGAAGCTTTTCAGATAGGGGCTGTATTGAGCCGCGACCAAGGCCGACTGCACCAGCGCGGTCCGGCCCAGTTTGCTGCCCCGTTTGTGAATGTGGCCGCTGCGCTCGGTTTGATTGGAGTTGGATACCCGCGGCACGATGCCGAAGTAGCTGGCCAGCCGGCTCTCGTCGGGGAAGTCGTTCACGTCGCCGATGACGCTGAGCAGAATGGCGCTGGTGGTCGCGCCGATGCCCTTAATGCTGGTCAGGCCCGTATGGCCCTCCAGTTCCGCGCTGGCTTCGGCGATAGTTTTATCGAGTTCGGTGACGCTCTTGTTCAACCCGCGGATCTGATCGGCGATCACCCGCAACTCGATCCGCACGATCTCGTCGAACGGCAATGAGACCACCTCGGCCAGCCGCTTCTCGCTCGACAGGGCTTCCTTGGGCAGATTGAGACCCCGCGCCGACAGGATGTTATTGATCTTGTTCTTCAGCGCGCTGCGCTGTTTGACCAGCGTGTCGCGCGTTTGCGTCAGGCTTGCCAGATGAGCATGCTGTTTATTCTTCATCCGCACCTCCGGCAGCAAACCTTTCGACAGATACAGCGCCAGCAGCCGCGCGTCGTTGGCGTCGGTCTTCTTCACCGACCGGCTGATCACGCGGAACTGGTTGCTGTCCACCACCGCCACGCGCGCTACCAGCGGTGCCACCGCGTCGTGGAATAGCCGCGTGTTGCCGGTGATTTCCACGGCCACCTCGTCGGTGGGCCGCAGTTTCTTGGCAAACCGCGGCAGATTCTCCAGCCTCCATTGGCTCAGGTACGTCCTCCCGTTTTCCAACCGCACACAGCAGGTGAACTGGTTGCGGTGCAAATCGATTCCGATATAACGCTTTTCCATGTCTCTCTCCTGGTTGGTTGAACTTCCAGGCGGAGTAGACGCACTTTACGGCGGTCACCACATTCCTATCCGAGGTCGCCATGCGCCTCATGATGACGTTCAATCCACAGGTCTGACCAATCTCCTACACGGGGTCCGAGCCCCAATAAACGAATGCAGCCTGTGACCTGTCCACTCCGGAAGTTTTCCTCCGGAGCTTACCGCCGATCGCCGGACGATAAGATATTCATCTCATCTCCTACCGTGATTCACGCGTTACGAACTCCAAGAGTGTCTGATTCGCCGGAGCCAGATGCTCCACTGGAAACGGTTTTCTGCTTCCCGACAATCTCGCCCACAGTCCCAGGAATCCGCCTGGATGGCTTGTAAGCCGCCGGGTGCCGGACTGGTGCGTGAATTCACTTTTGAAGAACGCCCGCTCCCAAAGTGGAATCGTCGCAACCCCGGCATTTTCCGGTGATCGCATCGTTCCTTGGCAGGTCAAACCATCCTCGCCGCTTACGTTGAAGT
>CAYUZM010001277.1:0-1862 GCA_964449665.1 uncultured Solibacteraceae bacterium | reverse complement strand
TGGAAACAGTCTTCGCTTCCTTTCTGATCCGCTATATTATGTGATAGTCAATAGAGTTCTCCAGGATTGGTGACGTCAGGGAAGAGTTGGTGTAGCAATCCCCCGAACTACAATTTGTATTTGCACTCCAGTATAACTGCAGCGCTCCCGAATTAAAGTCGTATCGAACGCCGTACTCCCTCCCGCCTTGGAAACAATAGTTATCGGTATAGAATGCAGCAGCATGACCGGAGTTCGCAGGGCTTGTAGATCCGAGAAACCTTCCATTGAACTCCATCCCGTAGAACGCATCATACCATTGCACATAGTTACTGATCAACCAATACGAGGAAGATCCTTCGACTGGCGTACCAGCCTTACCGCCGCCCCACCAAATATTCGGCCCGTTGTATTGCTGCGGCGTTCCGTTCGGGTAGGAACACGATGTTCGATACTGGCCTTGCGTGTTGCCGTCGGTACCTAAGCCTGGGTTGTTTATTATGCCGGGATTCGATACGGTCATCGGATTCGGTTGCGAAGACGGTTCGGTGGAATTACCCATAACGCATCCGTTCGTCGTGGCGCCACCAGGGTAATAGCAGGTACCCACGTTCGGTATGGACACCTGAGTCCATGTCTGGGCCTGAACAAGACCGGTTAATCCACTGGTCAAAATGGCAAGGCTCGCGAACACCAAGCGCGCGCGCCTAACGCGAATCTGTAATCCACCTGACACGTGGTGAAGCACCTTTGAAATTTGCATGATTGACTACACTCCTTTTAGTTGTCACACCCATCACTCCACCTCTCACTCGCGAGCGGGCATGATCGAGAAATAGCTTATCGATTCGCGAACTAATCTGTTTTCCCATAACGGATCTTAATTCCCATAGTCCTTGTATTTATAAGAATAGACTAGGCAACTTTATTAGATTCCCTATGGCCTCGGGCGTCCACGCTCGGCCCATGAGCGCCCCCGGCTGAAAGCTGTGTGCATTTCTTAACCTTTTGTTTATCAGTCATTTATACTTGAGTCAGCCGCGCGACTCATACCTCGAACGGATCGCGGAACAACTTGGACTGTCGAGCGCTGCCCGCTGTCGGCGTCACGATAATTCATTTGCCTTTTTCAATTTCAGCGACTAGCATGTCCTTCGGAGAATCTCTCCAATTCAAATCGCTAGGAGAATGATTTTATGAAAATAGACGCTCTTCGGAGATTTTGCATCTCTCTGTCCCTCGCGGCCGGACATCTATGGGCAGCGTGCGGCGGAATGACGGTGTGCACAACGCTTGTAGACTTTGATAATTGCGTCGACCAGTCCAACACAACCTGCACAATGTCAAACAGCAGTACAGTGTCCGTCACAGCAACGGTTACTGTTACTGGGAGCAATCTGACGATTAATGGCCAAGGGAGTGGGGCTACGCGAACCAAACTTCAGCGTAGTAGCACTTCCGTGCATCCCTTAATGTCGGTATCGTCGGGGTCGACGGGGATTACCATCACAAACCTGACGTTCGATGGAAACAATTCACTCTGGAGTTGGAGCGGCAGCCACGCCAACTTAAAGTCTTTTCTTCAGAGCGCCAGTCTGTATCACGACGTGGCGCTCAGCACTGCAAACAGCATCACGGTTCAATACTGTAATTTCATAAACTCTGGTCGCGTCGCGGTCTACTTCCAAGGTAGGAATATAACGATTTCGAACAATACATTTGATGGCGGGCTTGACAATGCCATATTTGCGTACAACGGCAATACTGGCAGCAATCCGAATTTCACTATCTCTACCAATACTATTGAGAACTACCGCGGTGCCGGCATCAACTTGAACGGCATGAGCTACGGTTCGGTGACACAAAATTCTCTCACATACAAT
>CAYUZM010001276.1:0-1865 GCA_964449665.1 uncultured Solibacteraceae bacterium | reverse complement strand
TCATCGCGGGCATGTGGTTCCAGGATCTGTTCAACTACGACTTCCGCCGCACCGAACAGTGCATCATCCCCTACGCCACGCAGGAAGGCGAAATCAGCTTCTGCGCCTACAACACGGGCATCGGCTGGCGCAACATCATCGAGAAGATGCACATGACCGCCACGCTCACCAAGTGGTATGAGCAGAACGGCCGCCACGAAATCTTCGCCGGCAACAAGAACGTCGGCCTCAAGGAAGTGCGCCACTCCCTCGAACTGAAGGAAGAACACGTCAACTTCAAGAAGCAGACCGACCTCGACATGCTCGGCATCGCCAAGAACGCCCGCGAGGAGAAAATCCGCGCCCGCGACATGAAGCTCAAGATGCAGCAGGATGCGGAAAACGCCAAGATGGCCAAGCTCTACCGCGAAGTCGTCCTCAAGGAACAGCCCAAGGAAGGCTTCGTCGGCATCGAAAACCTGATCGCTTCGGCGCCCAAGAAAAAGACCGTCGACGAAGAAGTCGGCGCGATGGGGGACTAACCCTCCGCGCTTCCGCGCCCCAGACGCGCGAAGCACCCATCCCGTGCAGGTTTGCCTGCCCCAAAAGCCCCGTTGGGAATCTCCCAGCGGGGCTTTTGCTTTGGAAAGGGTCCCGCCCTCAACCCCGCCGCGTCCCAATCGCCACACAGGCCCACGCGACTGTCAAACAGGCAAATGACGCAACCACCGGCGCCATCCCCTCCGTAACCACCAAAGCCGCAAGGCGCGCCCGATCCAGATCGAGCGTTTTCGCCGTGGCAACCATCTGAAACCCGTTGGTGATGGCGAGCATAAAACTGCATAGTGCCGAGAAAATCGCCGCCATCGTCAACGGCCGCATGAGGGACAACACACGCTCGCTTGGCCGGAACGCAAACCACGCGCCCATCAGCGCCGGTACCGCGCATATGAGCAATCCAAAAAGTGAAGCAATACTGGCGCCAGCAATTCCAGGCATATCATCCTCCTAGGCCTTAAATCGATCCCTGCACCCGGGAATAACGCGCGCGCGCCCCAAACGTGACGCTGTCACGATCCGCCGGCCACGGCGTTATTGTCTTGTATGGTGCCGAACGCCGAAGCCGCGCTGATCGCCCGGTACAGAGCCGGAGATACCACCGCCTTTGACGAAATCTATGACGCTCTGAACCCGCGGCTGTTCAGCTTCCTCTGCCGTATGGCAAAAAGCCGGACCGTCGCCGAGGACCTCTTGGAGGAAACCTGGCTGCGCTTTGTCTCCTCGCAACACAGCCTAGGCGCCGATACCCGTCTAGTCCCTTGGTTCTTCACCGTCGCCCGGAACCTCTTCCTCAGCTACTGCCGCTCCCGTGCGCGCGAAGAGGCCTACACCTCCGATCTGATCCTGCTCGGCCCAGCCGAGTGGCCCCGGTCCCCCTATGACTCGGCGCTCTACAATCAGTTCGAACAGCGTCTGGAAGCAGCCCTCGCCAAACTGCCGCCGGCCTATCGAGAGGTGCTCCTGCTGGTCGGCGTCGAAGGCTTTCGCCCCGCCGGCGCGGCTGAAATCTGTGGCATCAGCGCGGAGGCGTGCCGCCAACGCCTCAGCCGCGCACGTTCGCTTCTGTCCGCGCTTCTATTGGATTGCGGACCGTCCCCCGAAACGTCCTTGAAGGAGGTAACCCGGTGACAGAGCATGACGATGGGCTACTCCAAGACTTGGCCCAACTCAGTTCCATCAAACCCGATCCGTTGTGGGGCGAACGCGTCCGCTCCCGCTGCCACGCAAAGATTGTCCGGCATACGTCAAGAGTTACGTCAACCACACCGCACGCGCCTTCCCGAAGCCGGCTCGTTGACGCGGTTGGCGTCGTTGCGCCTTGTCTT
>CAYUZM010001275.1:0-1869 GCA_964449665.1 uncultured Solibacteraceae bacterium | reverse complement strand
TGGCGTTTGGTCACCGCCGTGGTCGATGAGGTTGTCGTGAATTATTTTGGCTTCGAAATTAGCTAGCCGTTCTGAGACTTTGCCGCCGTTCACAGTTTTGAAGAACCAGATGCCGCCGCCGTGAAAGACGTAAGGCTTCTCACTGAAGGCGGGCGGATTGATCGTCTCGGGATTACCAGACACCGGGGGCGTCGCACTGGCAGTGGGCGCCGGGTTCGTCGCTGTGACCTTGCGAGCATCTTCGACCAGTCCTTCGAGCTGCTCGACCGTACCGCCGGCGTCAATCCAGTCAGCAACGTCGCCCTTCTCACCTATGGGCAGGTTCACGATAAGAACCGACCGCGCCTTGCCGGTGAGCGCGTTCTTTACTTGTTCGCCGTGCTGGCGGCCTGGCTCATCGTTGTCGGGCAGGATCACGACTTCCTTGTCCCTCAGCTCGTCAGAGTATTCGCCCCGGTTCCACTTCCCTGCGCCGAATGGGTTGGTTGTGCCGACCAAGCCCAGCCTTGCGATTGCGAGCGCGCACTTCTCACCTTCCACGATGAACACGCGATCCGCTGCTACAACGGCGGGGAGGTTGAACAGCACGCATGGCGCATCGCCCATGCCGAACTTCCATCGGCCCGTAGAACTATCAAGCCGCTGGGCCACAAACTTCTTTTCTCGAACTCCGCTGGGGTCGCTCCGCTCTTGTCGGACGATCCGATAGAGCACCTCGCCGATTCGATCCGTGTACTCATACTTGCCCACGTCCCGAAACCTCGGCTCCTCCCGTCTTGTTTTTGCCGCTCCGTTGCCGTTTCTTATGGGAGCCGATGTCAACTTGTTCAGCAAGTCACGAAGCCTCTCGTTTGCCTTCTTCACCGTCGTGTTGGTTAGCTTCGCTTCCAACTCGGGGAGATTGCCGCCCTCACCACACTTGGAATGACACGTCCAAAGGCCAGTTGCCGCACTTATGGCGAATGAGTCGTTCTTGCCCTTGTGAATCGGGCATGGCCCGCGCCACTCTGCGCCTGCACGTCGGAAGCCCTCCAACTGGCGAGTGACGTAGTACTCAACGTCAGATTCCGTGAACGGGTCCGGGGGCTGGAAGCCTTGTTTTTGTGAGGTTCTTTGGTATGCTGAAGCCATATCGGTTCGATTCCGATGAGTTTGTAGATCTTGAAGCGCCGAGGTTGTCGCCCTCGGCGTTTCGCATTTCAGGCCAAGATTTCTTCGACGACAACGCGCAACTTCCGTCCGTTCGGCATGATTGCAACCATCTCGCCGCCTCGGTCGTCTTCAGCCATAGTCAGCGAACGGAGCTTGAATGGCGGGGTGGCGAACATCTGGGCCAAGATGTCTGCGAGGTTTGCAGGCTCATTGGAGGGCGCGCTCAACTGGAGCGGCGCGCTGGTGCCCTGAAGACGTTCGGTTATGCGGGCATCCACGCGCTCGTCAAAACTGCCCACAATTCGACGCAAGGTAGCTTCTACCTCAGCGCGCTCCGGCGCGTCGTCTGGAAGGATGCAGCCGCCCGCTTCCTCCAAAATACTTTCACCGATACCAGAGAGCCCCGCTTCAGCCTTCGGGCCAATGATGGCGATGTAGCGCGGCGGAACAAATGCGGGCAAGTCGGGAAAGCGCTCCTTCAGTGCGAGATCCATCAGAGCGCTCGCTTCGTCCGGAAATAGGCCGAACGCCTGCGTCATGCGATCAACGAATGGATACAGCTCTGGTGGGCGGCGTTCGCCCAGTTCGATGCGAGTAAGCGTGGCGTTATCGAGGCCAATGAGACGGGCAAGGCGAGCGCTCGGCATCTCACGTTCTTGCCGCAACGCCCGCACCCGCTCACCGAACCGGGGTTGACTCCTTTGGGAAATGGCGACT
>CAYUZM010001274.1:0-1870 GCA_964449665.1 uncultured Solibacteraceae bacterium | reverse complement strand
TTCACGCACTACGTCATGTACGCCGCTCCCTTCGGCATCGGCGCCGCCATGGCAACCACAATCGCCCGCGGAGGCGGCGGCGTATTCGCCAACTTCGGCCGCCTCATCGCCGCCGAGTATTCCGCGTTGGCAGCTTTGCTCTTGTTCTTCTACCTGCCGTTGATGCTCGCCGCTCGAATCCCCATCGGCGCCTTCGTCAGCGCCATTCGCGAGCCGTTCGCCATTGCCTTTGCCACCACCGCCAGCGGCGCGGCACTCCCCGTTGCCCTCGAAAAGATGGAAGACTTCGGCGTCCCTCGTCCCGTGCTGAATCTCGTCATGCCCCTCGGCTTCTGCTTCAACACCGCGGGCAGCTCGCTCCACATTCTTCTGAGCTGCCTCTTCCTCGCTCAGGCCGTCGATGTGCACCTCGACGCCGCCAGTCAATGGACGATGTTCGCCGTGCTCCTGGTGATGACCAAAGGCGTCGCCGCCGTTCCCCGCACCACTCTGGTCGTCATCATCGGCGTGCTCACCGCCTGGGGCGTGCCGCTTGACGCGCTCCCGGTGCTTCTGGGCGTCGATGCCGTGCTCGACATGTTCCGCACGTCGGTGAACCTGATCGGCAACTGCCTCGCCCCCGCGCTCATTGCCCGCACGGAAGGTGTAAGGTTCGACCGCCCGCTCGCCTCTACGCCAGAAACTCCTGCTCAAACACATTGACGCGGAACGGAATCAACTCCGGCAGCTCGTTCAGCCGCGCGCTTACCGACCACCGCCGCGACTCCGGCAGCCGCTCCAGGAACGACTCCGGTTGCCACTCCTCAAACCGGTCGATGATCGAGAAGCCCAACTGGTCACTTACCTCGCACGAGAGCCCCATAAGCCCCGAGAACGTGCTCGTATCCAAACGCTCGGCCGCATGGTGACACTTGCTCAAATCGCGAAACAGTTTCGGAAGCCCCCACTCGTTCACCAGCCATTCGGCCGTCTCGATATGGTCGGTCCCGGTCAACTCGCGTTGCGCCTCAACGAACCGCTGGTCGCCCAGCGTGGTCGAATAGGCCGCCTCCTGGTATTCATTCGGATACAACGCCGACATTCCCAGGTGACCCAAACTGTGCAACAGCCCGCCTGTATAGGCGACGCTCTTGTCCAGCCAGCAGAACTCCGCCGCCCATTCGGCCACCAGCGCACACGAGAGGTTATGCCGCCAGCAGCGCCGCAGCAGAGGCTCATTGCGCACCGTGGAATAGAAATCCCGCATCGCCACGGTCAGCACCATCGCCTGCAGCCGGTCCATGCCCAACACGGACAAGGCATGCAAGATGCTGATCACCTCATACCGCAGCCCGAATACGGCCGAATTGGCCAGGCGTAAAACCTCAGCCGAAAACACCGCATCGCTTTTGATGAGCTTAGAGACCTCCTGCATGTTGCTGTTCTCCTGCGAGACCAGCAGCATCAGTCTCCGGGCTACTGCGGGAAATGCAGGAAGTGCGGATACGTTCGGTTTCCGTTTGGTTGTCATATATGCCGGCACCAGGGTCATTCAATCGCGGCTCACCCTACCCTTATCGGAGGCTAAACAAACAACCAAGGGGATTAGGTAGGAAATTCGCGCAGGAATAATCCGTGATGTGCAGGCGCAAGCGCATACACCGCTCGCGCCTGGGCCGCGTCAAAGCCGCCGGAGGCGGTTACCAATCCACCACGCTGCCGTCGTCGGCGTCGTAGCTCTCCTGGTTCCGCCAGTCATGCCCGATTTTGTCGGCCATTGCGTTGTCGTCCAACTCCACGCCCAGGCCCGGCGTCACTGGCAGTTCGAGGTACCCTTTGCTCACCTTGAACGGTTGCTTTACATAACCCCCGCCCAGGCCCACTTGCTCCC
>CAYUZM010001273.1:0-1872 GCA_964449665.1 uncultured Solibacteraceae bacterium | reverse complement strand
TGTGGCGCACCTGAGGCGCTTTCGCGGCGGCCGCGATGGAGGCTGCCTGCTGGTTTTCTTTTTCGGGCGAGAAATGGTCCCAGAAGAACGTGACGCCGTACACGCCGTACGCGCCATCGAACGCGGAGCGCAGGCTTGCCTCATCGTCCACGTCGCAGGCAACTACTTCGGCGCCCAGCGCGGCGAGTTCGCGCGCTTTCTCGGAATTGACGTTGCGCGTGAGAGCACGGGCGCTGAATTCGCCGGACGGATGGGCGCAAATGCTGCGTACAAGTCCGCCGCCTTGCGATCCGGTGGCGCCGAGCACGGTGATGAGCTTTTTGGACAAGCGATGTTTCTCCTTGTTGACGATGCTAACGCAGAAGGGCCCTCAAGATTACGCCCGCAAGATAAGGCTTGACGCGGCGCACGCCGAGTGCTATTTTTCTAGCAGAGTGTTAGAAAAACAGCATGAGTAGCGCGGCGCCCATTCCGTTGAGCAGGCGGGAACGCCAGATCATGGACGTTTTGTTCAAGAATGGCAAGGCGACGGCGGCCGAAATTCAGGCCGCGATCTCGGACCCGCCTTCGTATTCAGCCGTGCGCGCGATGCTGCGCACGTTGGAAGAGAAAGGCCACGTCCGGCACAAGGCCGATGGTCCCCGCTACGTCTATTCGCCGACGATCGGACAAGAGACCGCCAAGCGTTCGGCGCTTCGGCACCTGGTCGAGACATTCTTCGGCGGTTCGGTTGAGCTGGCCGTTGCGGCCTTGCTCGACGGCGGCGCGCGGAAACTTTCGCGCGCGGAAGTGGAAAGTTTGGAAGCGCTTGTTCGCAACGCGTCACCGGCGGCAGACAAGGAGAAAAAGTCATGATCACTCTTGCATTGCAGTCCACCTTGATTTTGGGGCTCGCCTTTGCGGCGGCCTCGCTGATCTACCGGCGAACGGCCTCGTTGCACCGGCTTTTGTGGCTCTCGTCGTTTGCAGCGCTGGTGTTGCTGCCCGCGCTGACACGCATTCCGCGAGCGGTGACCGTAGACGCACCGGCCGTGCTGGCGCCGGTCGTCATTGATGTGACGGAGGCGGCGTCGGTGTCGCGCGATTGGGTATTTCTGGCGTGGGCGGCGGGATGCGTCCTCTTTCTCGGACGCATTCTGGCGGGACTGGCTGTGATTGGCTGGCGCACGGCACAAGCCGAAACTTCGCCCTACCGTATCGAAGGCGCGCGGGTATTGATCTCACGGCACATCGACTCCCCGCTTACGTGGGGGCTTTTCCGGCGAACGGTGCTTCTGCCGGTGGCGGCGCTGCAATGGCCTGAAGAACGGCTGCGTTCGACGCTTGTGCATGAGAGCGTGCACGTGGCAAGGCACGACGCGTTGTGGAGGCTATTGTCGCAGCTCGCCTGCGCGTTTTATTGGCCCAATCTTTTGGCGTGGTTGGCGGCGGCGCGGTTGCATGCCGCGATGGAGCAGTCCTGTGACGATGCCGTGCTCGAAACCGGGATCGGCGCGCGTGAATACGCGGGCCATCTGCTGGATGTTTCGCGGGCGGCATCATTGGGAGAAGTCGCGGCGGGCACAGTTGCCATGGCCGGGGCCGCTCAGTTGGAGGCAAGGTTGCGCTCGATTCTGGACGGCTCGCGCCGGCGTGCGCCTCTTTCCCGCGGCGCGTCGTTGCTGGCTGCCCTCGCTGCGCTGGCAATTCTGGCGCCGGTCGGCATTACACGCTTGACGGCGCAGGGTTCAGGGACCGCCATGTTGTCGGGCACGGTGAGTGACGGCAGTGGGGGCCGCATACCCAAAGCGCTGGTCACGCTGTCGGAAGCCGATTCAGGCAAGGTAGAGGCCACCTATACCACCGAGGATGGCAGCTTCGAGTTCCGGTCCA
>CAYUZM010001272.1:1173-1874 GCA_964449665.1 uncultured Solibacteraceae bacterium | reverse complement strand
GGAAAACTCGTCGGTGAGCCGGTCCCAATCGTCGCGCGGGAATCCGAGGCCGTCGAGCACGATGCCCACCTTCGATTCCAGCGAATACCCGTCCTTGGCCAGGAAGATGCTTTGGATGTGATGGAAGCGGTCGGCCACGGCCGCATACTCGGGCGATGCCGCGTCGAGTTCACTCATCTGATGGGTGAGATCTTCCATCTCCCGCTCTTTGGCCTTCAGGTCGGCAAACACGCTCAGACATTCGGCGAACACGGTGCGGCCGCGCAGGCTGAGGCCCTCTTGCGGCAGATAGCCGATTGTCGCGTCTTTCTGGCGCGTGATCGTGCCCGCTTCCAGGCTATCCAGGCCTCCCAGAATCTTGAGCAGCGTCGACTTGCCGGTGCCGTTTCCGCCGACGATGCCCACGCGCTCCTGCGGCGTGATCAGCCAGTTCAGCTCTTCGAACAATATCTTGGGGCCGAAGTGCTTTGCCCCGCCGGTGACTTGAATCATTGTCCTGATGCCGCCGGTTGCGCGACAATCCCCCAACGGCGAACCACGCGGCCACCGCGATTCTCCGTCAATTTGCCGTCCTCCACCATTACCACTCCGTTCACCAAAACATAATCGAAGCCTTCCGTGTACTGGTGCGGCTGCTGGAACGTGGCTTTGTGCTGCACGCGCGCGGGATCGAACAGAAGCAGGTCCGCCACGAAGTCCTC
>CAYUZM010001272.1:0-1163 GCA_964449665.1 uncultured Solibacteraceae bacterium | reverse complement strand
TGCGAGCCGGAAGCGACGTCATGCGGCGAACGGCGTCTTCGAGCGTCAGCACGCCGCGCTTGCGCACGAACTCGGCGAGCACACGCGCGTTGGTACCGTAGCTGCGCGGGTGCGGCATGCCTTCACCGAACACGCGGATGCCGCCGTCGCTGGCGATCGCCGTGTTCGGATACTTCATAATCCGCTCCACGTCCTCATCGCCCATCGAATGAAACACCATCTGCGCGCCGCCCTTGCCAATGATGTCGAGAATGGTTTCGGCTTCGTTTTCGATCGTCTTCTCGCGGCCCAGCAGAACGTTCACCTGGCTAATGTTCTTGCCCTCATAAGCGGGCTCGGGACGGAACCGCGCCACGATCGCGTAGGAGTAGTCGGCATGGCCGAGGTTCCTCAACCGTTCGATCATTTCGGCCTTCACGCGCGCCCGCGTGTCCGCGCTCGACAGCCGTTCCTTCACCGCCTGCTCGCCGTCGGCGAGCGCCCAACTGGGCAGGGTAATGCCAAGGTTCGTTGAGGAGTGGTCGTACGGATACTGATCGACGACGACATCGACCCCCTCGCGCCGGTATTGCTCAACCAGCTCAATCGACTTCGTGCTCATGCCCCACAACCTCGGCGTATCAATCTTAAAGTGCGAGAGCTGCGCCGGAACGCGCGCGGCCTTGGCCACTTCGGCCGCCTCGCGAATCGCCTCCAGCACCTTCTCGCCTTCGTCCCGCATATGGCTTGCGTAGACGCCGCCGAACTTGCCCGCCGCCACGCCCAACGCCACCACCTCCTGCGTATTGGAGTACGTGCCGGGTATATAGATAAGCCCCGTCGAGAATCCCACCGCGCCTTCGCGCATGGCTGTGGCCACCAGTTCTTCCATCCGCTTCAATTCCTCGGCGGTGGCTTGGCGGTTCGCCGTGCCCATCACCTCGCGGCGCACGGAATTATGGCCGATGAGCGTTGCAACATTCAGCCCCAGTCCTGTTTTTTCCAGCGCCGTGAACCATTCGGCGACCTTCACGTTGCTGCCGCCGCAATTGCCGGTAACCACGGTCGTCACGCCGTCCATCAGATAGTTGTCGCCACGCGGCACCTGCTCTACCGCGCCTTCAATATGAGTGTGGACGTCGATGAATCCGGGCGCGAGCACGCGGTCACGGGCGGCGATGGTC
>CAYUZM010001271.1:0-1875 GCA_964449665.1 uncultured Solibacteraceae bacterium | reverse complement strand
ACACCGCAATCGCCCACTACCACAGACGCCTCCCGCCCGACTTACAATCCTCCCTCGAAAAAGCCATCGGCGAAGCCCGCAAATACGCCGCCGGCGAATATCAATCCGTGCTCTACAAAGGCGACTCCCTCACCGCCGCTGAACGCCAAAAAGCCATCGCCCAACTCGCCCGCCTCACCGGCCTCAGCCCCGCCTTCATCGACCGCTCCGACCTCCGCATCGAAATCCAACGCTACTGCAAAGAACTCCTCCGCGACAAAGGCCTCACCGTCGGCCGCCTCGATGGCCGCCTCACCGGTTCCACCGAAGGAACCCTCGCCGCCGAACGCCCCGAATTCGATCCCTCCCTCACCGCCATCCGCCCTCCTTACACCGCCGCCATGAACCAGTACGCGCGCGAAGAACTGGGCCTCGAAACTGAGTTCGAATACTACGCCCTCGGTGGCGGCATCACCTCGCCTTGGGATTTCCAGGTCTCCGGCGCACCCTATGGACAGGGCTACGCTGATACCTCCATCGCCCTTCGCGATGCCCTCGCCAAGAACCCCTATATGAAGGTCTTCGTCGCCGCCGGCTACTATGACCTCGCCACGCCCTTCGAAGCCGCTACCTACACCATTCAACACATGGGCCTCGACGCCAACCTTCGCAAGAACTTCCGCTTCGCCGAATACGAAGCCAGCCACATGAGGTACATCACCGAACCCTTCCTCGCCAACCTAAAGAAGGACGTCGATTCGTTCTTTACATTCGCCGCCACCCAATAGGTACCTGGAGCTTACTAACGCCCCGCGCGCGCATGGGGTAGATCTTTTCTTATTAACACTCGTTTCAATCGATTAACGGTTGATACTTGCTCTTTGCCCGCCAGTACTGGTACGAGCCCCGTCCCCTGGGTACTTTTCAGCATCAAATTCGCTCGCTACGCTGGGCTTAACTAACCGCGATCGCCGTATGCCCGTGAGCCCTTCAATTGGGTCCGGCCCGCCGCGATCATTTTTGTTACTACTTTGGAGGAAACCACTCATATGCTCTATTTCCGCGCGCTCGTCTGCGCATTTGTCCTGATGCTGCCCGCCACTGCAAGCGCCGCGTTCATCTCCGCCGCGGGCACGTTCTCGTGGACCGAAATCAGCCCCATCCTCTCCGGTGGCTTGAGTTCAGCCGACGACTTCCACTTCGACTTCGCCACCGGCCCCCCCGGCCTTGAAATTACCCAACTCGACATCGCCATCGGCAGTGGTGCGGCGCTCTCACTCTTTCCTGACCCTGTTGCCGGCGGTTCCGGATTCCTCACCTTCGGAAACGGACCCGTGACCACCTACGGCGGCGCGGGCTACCTCGGCACCGTCGCGCCCGGTGACAACTTCGGCGACGGCACCTCGCTGGGCAACCGCGACGCCTCAGGCGCGTTCTCGGGCCTCGCATCGGGAACCGGATTCCACTTCTACCTCGACATCGACCGCCTCCGCGATAACGGCGCCAGCAGCGGCCTCGTCTGCTCGCTCGATTGCGACGACCTCAACTACAACGAGTTCATCGCAGGCGGCGCGTTCACCTACACGCTCCACTTCAGCTACAACGGGCAAGCCGCCGGTTCCCATACCGCCGGCGTAGACTCGTTCTCCAAGGTCAACAACAACAGTGCCGTCAGCAATTGGGCCTTCCGCACCGAAGTTTCCGACCCCATCCCCGAGCCCGGTACCTACGTGCTCATGGGTGCCGGCCTCATCGTGCTCGGCCTCCTGCGCCGCCGCAAGCTCAACTAACTCCGCGTCGCTACAACTGTCAATCCATCTAGGCCGGCAGGCCCCAGGCCTGCCGGCTTCTTCTTCCACGACCCGACCGGCGTCACCACCCGCTCCCCATCTCTCC
>CAYUZM010001270.1:0-1882 GCA_964449665.1 uncultured Solibacteraceae bacterium | reverse complement strand
TCGCCGTGAGCAGTTGGGCCATCATCACGACATCGCACACCACACCTAGACCAGTAAGCACGACGAGCAGCCGACGCCTGGATGCGTGCGCGCCGAGCAGCTGATTGAGAAACATCTGCAACCACACCCGCGCATACGAGAAAGGAATGAACGCAAGGGGAATCAGCGCAAGGAGAAAGAAGGCGCGACGAGTTCCCAGGATTCCCATGATACAAGCAGCAAGAAACAACCCGACATTGAGCGCAACCTGCCACCAACGAATCCACATGAATCGATATAGATGTGAAGGTAATTGGTTGGACATACGAGGAACCGTAGCATCCAGTGTTGAGCGCGGGAAGAAAGGACTTTCTTTCCCCAACCAAATAGATGCGGGAATACCCATATCCCATCGCCCTCACGTCAGGTAAAAATTCTCAAAGCAAAAGAAAGAAGATTCTCATGTCAAAATTTTTCTCACCTGGTCGCAAAATCCGTGTCGCATTTACGCTCGTGACCATATTCCTTTTTTCCGCCCTCCCCTTCACTCGTGCGCTTGCCGACGACACGCATTCTTCTCACTCTCTCTTCACGCCGAAAATCTATAAAGGCCGAGAGATCGCCGCGCCCATGAGCTACTTGGGGGCGGATTGGCTGGAGCGAGATGAACGTGAACGTCTGGAACAGCGGTTCGCAGGTCAGCAGTTCGAGAGCCGTCAGCGCGGCAGAATACAGGTCCGACCTTTGGTCACCGGATCGCCCGTGAAGCGCCTCGGGGGAAAGATAGCTCGGTTTCCCGTCGAACCCGGAAAAGCCGCGGAATGCCGGTGCGAATCTTCCGGATATGCCGAAATCGGTGATTTTTACAACGCCACCCTTCGTGACCAGGATATTGCCCGGACTCACATCCCTGTGCACGATTCCCCGCGCATGGAGGTATCCGAGTCCGGCAAGGACGTTTTCCATCCAGAAGCGCCAGACGGACAGCGGGATCGCCACGGATTCTTCCCGCATCCGCGAGATGACCCGGGAAAGGGGATACCCGTCCACGAATTCCATGACCAGGAAATGGCCGTTGTCGCCTTGTCCGAAATCGAAAACGGAGACAAGGTTGGGGTGGGACAACGAGGAGGCCAGGCGGGCCTCGGCGACGAATCGGTCGCGGAACAACTCCTTTCCCGAATGTTCGGGGAGGACGACCTTGATTGCCAGCTTTTTGGAAAACCCCTGATCTGATCTGAGCCGGCAGAGGTACACCTCGGCCATGCCGCCGGCGGCGATCTTCCTTATGACCTCGTACTTCCCGAATCGTGGCTGTCCGTCATCCGGCACTGGATTCACGACCTGGTCAACCCCTGGGATGCCCTGGGAATTCAACTTCGAACAAGGCTCCGGCCGGATCGTTCGCCCGGACGCTGACGCTGCCGCCGTGATCGTTCGCAATGGCGCTGACGATGGCAAGCCCAAGTCCTGTACCGCCCTCCTTCCTCGAGAAGTAGGGTTCGAAAAGGTGCTCCCGGTCTTCTTCCCTGACGCCCGGCCCGTCGTCGGAAACCGATACCCGTACCCAGTCGAGGTTGGGATTCCTCGAGCATCTGACCGCCACGTTCCCTTTCCCCCCCAGGCCGGCCGCCCCACCTGGGGAGGGGGCGGGCTTGCGTCGCGTCTTCATGACGCGAATCACGAACAGCCGCAGCTCTCGTCCTTCGCCGCCGCGTCTTTGCGGGCCTCTTCGGCCTCGTTCTCGGCTTTCTGCTTCGCCTCGTCGGTCCGGTTCTGGAGCTGGTGAGCCTTCTGCTTCACCCAGTCCTTCGCCTCTTCGGCCTTCTCGGCCACCTTGTTCCCAACCTTGGTGGCCACCTCGCCGACCGCGTTCCCGGCCTCGGCGATTTTCCCGCTGATG
>CAYUZM010001269.1:0-1885 GCA_964449665.1 uncultured Solibacteraceae bacterium | reverse complement strand
CAACCCCGGAACCTGCGGCACCACCATTTTGAGGAATTTGGCGCCTTTGGTCGTGCCGTTTTTAGCGATAAGCGACGAAAATCCCTTGCCATGTTCCTGAAACGTGAAAACCTCACCGCTCATCAACATTCAGCCCACACGATCAACGAATAACCAGACCCAAGGAAACCGGGTTCTTTTTCAAGTCGTTGAAATCTGAAAGCGGCGTCGGGAGGAACTGCAAACCAGACACGGAATCTTCCTCCACTGCACTCGCGGGGTGAAGCGCCGCCAGCGGCATCGCATGCTCACCAGTCGTGAATACGAGACGCCCGGCTTCCTCCTGTGCTTGCAGGCGCGAACGCAGCTAAGCGGACACCACTATATTCCGTTCTTGTGGAAACTTGTCTTCCGTAAGTTGAGGGCGTAAGAAAAACTCCTCGGGCTTTGCCACCTCGGCCTGACTCTTCAACGGCAACAGCATCCATGCCCGCGTCATGAATTCCGGCGTAAAGAAAATCGTCTGGTCCGCAGCGGACCAGGGGTGCACTTGGTGTGCATCGGTGAGCAAGTAGGAAAGCAAATCAGCGGAAATGTCCCAATCCACCTGGAGGAGCACTCCATACCCCCGTTCTTTCAGCGTTGGATTCATAAGCGCGGCCATACGCACGGCGACATACATGAGGTTGCCATCTGGCCCATACTGTTCGATACGCAGTGGGAAGAAGGTGTGCTGATCGAGCCAGTACAGCATGCGCGGCGCATAGTAGTTCGGCAGCCAGTCCGGCTTGGCTTTTGCCTCCACCACATAGCACTTCACACCTCCTCCGGCCGAATACAACGGATACTCCTCCCCCATCAGCTCAAGGGTTTTGCCAGGGATGTCGGTAAAAGTACCGTCAGCATTGGCCAGCGTGATGGTGGGACGGGTCACAGGAAAGCGGACGGTCTCGTAGAGCACATCGGTTCCAATGATGCGCCAGGTAAACTCCCAGGCATCTCTGCCCACATCATCGTCATAGGTGAAGGCGTACCCGGCATACTTACTCTGCCGAGGAGTCGCGGGATAGCGGCGCACGCGGCGCAACGAGGATGCGTAACGAAACGCATCCTGTTTGTTGGTGACAGATTGGTCCGTACGGTAGCGGATATAGAGCGTCTGGTTGCCAAACGCTTCCGGCGGCGCAGTGTATTGCAGCAGGGCGCGATAATAGTTCTGACCGGGTCCAGCGTAGAGGTGTCCGGCTACTCCTTCCGGTTCGCGGTAAAAAATGAACGTCGCGTTCTTCCCCCAGATTGGCATGAACCCATAGGCATCAATGGAACCATAGACCTGCGCGTAGGCAGAGGACCAGCGCTTCCAGTGAGTAAATTCCATGGCTCGCAAGCCCATTTCTTCTGCGCTGTACGGAGGAGAAAAGGGATAGGGCTCAGCAGGGAGGTAGGGAAATTGCGGATGACGGGGCGTCTCGAGAGACAGGTCGAGCTTGGCGCGTTCCTCCGCTGAAAGTTCGGCAAGGGTCTTCCAGGTTCGCGACGGTTTTTCCTGCACATCGGCGCCGACAGAAGAGCATGCGAGCAAACCCGCCATTCCCCAACACACGAGGAAGGCTGAAAGAGCAATCTTGCTGGTCCATTGGTAAATGATCACTAATTGTTTGTCACACTGCTCCATAGACATTTCCCGCGAAAGAAGAAAAGCAATCTCAATAATATTATACTTTTAAGTATTGATTTTATACTTATACGTCTATATGAAATTATTCTTGTCCGCAAGCGAATCTCCGACTCTCAAGGTCTTCGTTGGCTTTCCTAGCGAGTCTGAATGCTCACGACAAACCCGTCGGGTAGCTCGCGCTTACCAGGGATAAAATTACCGTTAATGTCGCTCACCCACAGCGCGTTG
>CAYUZM010001268.1:0-1889 GCA_964449665.1 uncultured Solibacteraceae bacterium | reverse complement strand
CCTACGGACATGCCGGCATCTCGAGGAATTCGAGTCCGCTCAGCGTGCCGGCCAGGGAGAAATCGCCATAGTCGAGCACCAGCCCGGTGGCGACGCCATTGGCATAGAGATCGAAGCTCACCTGATAGTCCGGCAGGGCCTCGCCCTTGTCGTCGGGAAAGTAGCTCACCGTCACCGGCCACGACTCTGTCTCCCTCAGCGCGGCTGCCGCCGGGTTGTCGTCTTCCATGACCGTCGCCATAGGCTATGCGAAATCGAAGCTTGCCAACGTGCCTCCCGGCTTCGGCTTTCTCATTCCCTCGCGCGAACGCAACCGCATGGTTGCCTGCACCTTCGTCGGCGTCAAATTCTCCCATCGCGTCCCGGAAGATATGGGCCTGCTGCGCTGCTTCTTCGGCGGAGCCGCCGACCCCGCCGTGCTCGACCTCGACGACGACGCCGTTGCCGCCCTTGCCCGCGAAGAGTTGCGCGCGCTGCTCTCCCTTACTGCCGAACCCGACTTCGTCCGCATCAGCCGCTGGCCCCGCTCCATGGCCCAGTACACCGTCGGCCATGCCGCCCGAATTCAGACGATTCAGTCCGCGGCAGCACAAATGCCCTGGCTCTCCCTCGCCGGTAACGCATACAACGGCATAGGGATTCCCGACTGCATCGCCATGGCGAAGGCGGCGGCGCAACGGATTTCGGAGGACATTGTTGCTGCTCAATGACCATCGCAGCGTTACGAGAACGGCCCCTACGTTTACGGTTAGGGCCCTCTTGCCGCTATTGGGGTGTTTGGGCGTCATTGCACAACCGCAGGATATGCCGCGGGGAATGTTTTGTGGTGGTAATGAATTGCGATTCGAGGGGGCGCTGCGGACCTCTCAAGTCACTGGTGTTGTCCTATCCTTTGACGGACGCGATGTCCTTCCATACTCACGCATCCAAGTGCAGATCAAGGGGCGTACAGACATTCTGTTGGACCTGAGAGCGGATACGAAAGGCCGGTTTAAGCTGCCCCAGCTTCGTCCGGGTAACTACTGGCTCGGTATTTCGAGTCCCGGATTCAACCTACACTATTGGGACATGACGATTGCCCGAAGGGGTAGTTCAAAGAAAGTCCGCGTCGAACTCAGTTTGGGAACATAGTCGCGCGGCGTCGTGCCGCTGCCACGTACATGCGTTGGCGCTTTCTGGCAGGCAATGCCTACAACGGCATCGGCATTCCGGACTGCATTGCGATGGCGAAGGCGGCGGCTGAGCGCATCGCCGCCCGTCAGTAGCCTACCCTCTCCCCCGCTCACTCCGCGCCATATCGTAAAGCGCCTTGATGTACCCCAACGAATAACTCCACCCCGCAAACCGCCCGCCCTTCATCTCCGGCACGTGATCCGCAATCAGGTTCCCCCGGAAATCGATCTCCACCAGCGTCCGCATCAGCTTCTTCATATCCGTGTACCCATCGTCGACATACGTCTCGACAAAGTCCGGAATCGGCCCCGTCACGTTGCGGAAGTGAATCTTCCACAGCTTGCCCAGCTTCTGAAACTCGCGCGCCGCCTGAAACACGTCGCGCCCCATGAACTTCCCGCCCTCCATCCACGTCCCGCAACACAGGCACACGCCTACGTTTGGCGAGTTGGCAATCTCCAGCGCCTTCATATACCCGTCAAAGTTCCCAAAAATGTTCCGCGGCACCCCGCCCAGCTCCGGCACCGGCGGATCGTCGGGGTGAATCCCAATCCGAATCCCCACCTCCTCGGCCACCGGAGCCACCTGCTTGATGAAGTAGGTGTAGTTCTCCCACAGCTCCTCTTTCGTGTACTTCCGCCCATGCGTCAACCCGCCGTCGAACACCTTCCCCGCCCAATAGCCCTTCGCCGTGCTCTGATGGAACGCCCGCGCCG
>CAYUZM010001267.1:0-1890 GCA_964449665.1 uncultured Solibacteraceae bacterium | reverse complement strand
ACCCGACCCCACGCGGCGGCGCGCTCCGCCTGGGCGACCACCTGGTCCGGCGACTGCACGGCCGTCACCGGCGCCAACGGCTACACGGCGGGCTACTACCTGCTGCGCCCCGCCAGCAACATCCGCGCCGTGAACGGCAACGCGTCGGCGTTCTATCAGAACTTCGCCAGCTTCGTCGAAGCGGGCACGGGCATCGTCCGCGCCACGTTCACGACGCTGAAGTAGCGCTCTCGCTCAGCCGTTGGTCGTGTATCGCGCGGCCAATGGCGAAGTGATAAATGACCTGCCCCTGTTCGGGCCCCACACGCAGATATTGGTGGACGGCATCGTCGTAAAAAGCGCCGATGCCGGTCGCCTGCCAGCCGAAACTCTCCGCTCCCAGATACAGCCGCTGCCCGATCGCGCCCGCTTCAAAATGCGCGTAGCGATAGCCGCGGTCGCCGTGGACTCCGGTGGCGCGCTCCAAATCGGCAATCATCGAAAACGCCACCGCACAGTTGCCCGCCAGATCCTGCCCCAGGCTCAGCCCCGCCGCCGCCACGCGATGGTCGCCCGCAAGATGCAGCTCCAGCGTGTGCGTTCCGGGCCAGTATCGATACACGCCCCGATCCAATACCTCCACGCGATGCACATACAGGTAAAGCGAGACAAACCGGCTCGATGGCATTCCCGTCAGGTCCGCTTCGAAATCGCACCCGTGCGGCTGCATCGCCCCCCGCAAAATCGCGGATAGCTGCGCCAGCGGCATCGCCGGCGCCTGCGGTTGAAAATCAAGCGCCGAACGGCGCCGCCGCACAATCGCGGCAAAACGCTCATGGCTGACGGCCGGCTCCGGTAGCGCGATCGAACCGCGCCTCTCCTCAGCCGGCGCCGCCTGCCGCACCGGCGCGAGCGACTCCGTGATCGACGTCGCACGATGCACGCCGTCAATTAGCGGGTAGGAGATCGTCTCCGTCGAAAGCGCATTCGCCTCCCCGCCGAACCACTGCGGTTCCACCCTCTCACGCTCCCCCTCACTGCCCGGCCCGCCCATCACCGCCACAATCAGCATCGGCTGCTCGTCGGCTTCGGCGTTGACCGCCCGCCGCAACTGGTCATCCAGAAAGTGCCCGTACGCGTGTGTCTCACACCCCATCGCCCGCGCCGCCTGCGCAAGCGACTCCCACGCATGCCCGATGTCGTGGCAGCAGTATCGATACGCCCGGCTCCTGTACTTCCACGCCTCCCTCCAAAAAATGGACGTCAGCACAAACACAACCCGCGCCCGCCGGGACCACGGCGCCAGCGTCGACGCCAGAATCGGAGACACCCAATCGCCCGCCGCGCGCAACTCTGCCTCATGCGACGAAACGCGGTAGTGATACAACCCGTCGGGCCACGCACCTGCCCGTCCGCCCACGCCACCACCCAGCTCCCGATCTACGCCGCCACCCAGCCCGCGCTCCACTCCCCCACCCAGCCCGCGCGTCGCGAAATGGAACTCCGTCGGATGCAGGTTCCCCGACGACGGATTCACCCGCAGCGCATACCGCATCCCGCTCGGCGCAATCTTCGTCGCGCTGATCGACGCCGAATAAAACAGCAACTGCGAAAGAAACTGCGCCGCCGTTCCCGCGCCCTCCGGCGACGGCTCCGGAACTTCGGCGGGCAGGTCGATCAGCGGCGCGCCTTCATAATGGCGAAATGCCGCCGGCATGTTGGCCCAATCCAATTTGGGCCGCTCGGCCGCCAACCGCTCCACCGTATGCTTGGTGGCCCCGTGATAGTCGCGCCACCCGACGCGCCCCCCCGCTACTTCTTCGTCACCCAACTCGGGCTGCTCCAAACCATTTCCCCGTCTTCCAGCTCGGTGCGGATGTGATACACGTTCCTCCCGTCCGGCGTCGCGCC
>CAYUZM010001266.1:0-1893 GCA_964449665.1 uncultured Solibacteraceae bacterium | reverse complement strand
TCTGACGAGGGCGTGTCGTGGCCGTATTTCGCCCGCAGCGTCCGGACAACAGTTACCAGCGTCTCATCGTCATCCGCGAATTCGGCGCGGCCTTCGATGATGGCCGTCCGGTACGCATGTGAGTCGTCGATGACAAGGCTGACCTCAGGCGACTGCTGCAGCAGGCGGTACTTCACCCTCGTGCGCGTGATCGAGATGTAGATGCGGCCCGCCGCGTAGTGGAACCAGACAGGCGTGGCATGCGGTGCCCGGCCTTCGCCGCGGTTGATGCAGAGGATGGCGTTGCGAGGCTCCGCGAGGAACGATTCGAGTTCCGGTGAAATCTCAGCGGTCATGGCCTCATCGTATCAGCACCACCGCGGCGAGCGCTGAGGGCTACACTGGATCCATGTACGGATACGAGCCACCCAGGGAACCGAAAGGCACCTGGCGGGAGGTCTTCGAGTTCAGTTGGATCGCCATGACCATCGTCATGCCGATCATCGGCGCCGTGATCGGTGTCATCCTGCTCGTCGCGCTCTTCTTCGTCTGCCTCTCGATCCACCCGCTGCTGACGTTGATCCCGCTCGGCATCATGGCGGCAGGCGGCTTCGCGGTGGTACTGATGGACCGCCGGAATCAGGCCAGACTCGAGGCGCAAATCCGCGGCGAAACCACTTCACATCGATAGCCACGCCTATCCCGCTGGATCACTCGCCCCTGTCCATCGCTCATAGGCTAGACTGAATCTCTATGCCTGACATACGGATGATCGCACGCCAGCGCCTCGCGAAGGAACACGGCGTCACAGTCAAGGACTGGGGCGGCCGGATCGCGGTCGGCATGGTCTACCCGAACTCCTACTACATCGGGATGTCGAACCTCGCGCTACAGACCGTCTACAGCCTCTTCAACGCCTACCCGGACTTCGTCTGCGAGCGTGCCTTTTACGACGCCCCCGCGCGTGACAGCCGCCATCCCTATCCGGTCGTCTCAATGGAATCGCAGCGGCCGCTGTCGGACTTCGCCGTCATCGCGTTCACGCTGTCCTACGAATTCGACTACTTCAACATGGTGCAGGCGCTCAAGGGTGCAGGCATCCCACTGTACTCGGAACAACGCGAAGAGCGGCATCCCCTCGTAATCGCCGGCGGCGCCTGCATGCTGACGAACCCCGCGGGCGTCGCCCCCTTCCTCGATGCCGCCATCATCGGCGAAGGCGAGGAGATCATCCCATCGCTCGTCGCCGCCTGGCGCGACGGCCTCTACGGCTCGCGCGACGAACTCCTCGACGAGATGGCCACCATCCCCGGCATCTACGTACCCACCCGGCCCCCGGTCGCCGGCGCCATCGAACGCCAGTGGGTGCACGACATCAGCGCTACCGAGGCGTACTCGACCGTCCTGACCGAGGACACCGAACTGTCCAACATGACGCTGATCGAGGTAGCGCGCGGCTGCGGCCGCGGCTGCCGCTTCTGCATCGCGGGATACGTCTTTCGTCCGCCCCGCTACCGGCCGAAGGAGCAACTCCTCGGCATCGTCGAACACTCGCTGGCCCACACCCCGCGCGTCGGCCTGCTGGGAGCGGCCGTCGCCGACCATCCCGAGCTGTCCGACCTCGTCGTCGGTGCGCATGAGATGGGGGCGCGCGTCTCCGTGTCCTCGATGCGCGTGGACAACCCCGACCCGCGCGGGCTGCGCGCCCTCGCCGAAGGCGGCACAAAGACCGTGACCGTCGCCCCCGAGGCAGGCTCAGAGCGCATGCGGCTCGCCATCAACAAGGGCGTGACCGAGGAGCAGATCCTCGAGGGCGCGGCGCGTGTCGGCGAGGCCGGCGCCACACGGTTCAAGCTCTACTTCATGATCGGCCTCCCCGGCCAAAAAGACGCCGACATCCACGCCTTGGCCCCC
>CAYUZM010001265.1:0-1896 GCA_964449665.1 uncultured Solibacteraceae bacterium | reverse complement strand
AATGCCATCGCAATCGAACTTCCCATCGAGATGCTGACCTCCACTGGGCGTGTTGAGCCCGCCACGGCACCCGCGGCCACGATCGGCACCTGGGGAACCACTTCACGTCCACGCGTCACCGTTCGTCTCGGAGTGGACGGCATCGCGCACGAAGGCCTCGTGAGGCAGGTACAGCGCATGGGACATCCCTTGTTCAACGAATTGATCATCGGTACAGGATCGAAAGACCGCTTCAGCATGGATCACCCGAAGAACGACTCGCAGTTCGCCGGCTTCGCGCTCGACCCGCTGATCGCACGTGTCGTCAATGCGCTAACCGGCGGCGTCGTCGCCATTCCCAACGCGCCGCGCGCCGATCTGCTCCCGCTGGTGACCTACGCCGCGCCCATTGCAGCGCCGGGCACTCCGGGCGGTCCTGTGGCCGACATGCTCCGCTTGAACACGGGTGTGCCCGCGACTCCCCCGGCGAGCATGAACCGGCTGGGCTTGCTTGCAGGCGACGCGGCCGGCTATCCCAACGGCCGCCGCTTGGGCGACGACGTCACCGACATCGCCCTACGCGTGGTTGTGGGCGGGGTGCTCGTGCAAGGGTTCAATAAGTTCCCCAACAACAAATTGGGAGACGGCGTGAACGCAAACGACGCTTCGTATCGCAACGAGTTCCCGTATCTGGCAAACGCGCCGGATGGCCGCGACCGTCGCCACCTCGATCCCGGCGAACAGGGCGGCGGACCCGTGCAGTAAGTAGAGGATGCCATGCGGAACCGGTGCCAGATGATGTTGGCGATTTCCACTTGGCTGCTGGCCGCCGGGCCGGGCACGCAAGCGTGGGCGCAGGTACGGGAGTCCCTGCGCCCGGCACAAACCGAGTTCTTGGAACTTAAGCGAGGCGCGGAAAGCGCGCTGGCGAAGGGCGATGCCGCGAAAGCGCTGGAACTTGCGCAGCAGGCGAATCGCCGCATGCCGGACGACCTGGAGACCTACTCGCTCCTGGTTCTTGCGAATCTGAAGTTGGGCAGGATCGACGATGCGGAACGGCAGGCGCAGTGGATGCTCGACCTTCGAACCGAGCACCCGCTCAGCCTATTGCGAACGGCTGATGTGAGGGAGGCTATCGGACAGTGGGACGGTGCGATGGCGATGTTGAATGGGGCCTTTGGGCGAGCGAAGACGCCGCGGGAGAAGGCGGAGATCCTTTTGCATGGTGCGGAGATTCAGCGCAAAGCGGGCCGCGCCGAAAGCGCAAGACGTTTGATGGATGAGGCGCGAAAACTGGTTCCGGAGGAGAGCGAAAAATGAGCTTCAAATGGATGGCACTTTGCGTGTGCGCTGGGCCGTTGCTGGCACATTCACTTTATCTGCTGCCGCTGAAATTTCACGCGGCGGCAGGTGGTGAAGTGGTGTTCAGTGTCCACAATGGCGACGCGTTTCCTGAGAGTGAAGACGCGGCAGACCCAGCACGCATTCTCGACGCGAAACTGACGGGCAGTGACGGGCAGTGGACCATTCAGGACTTCAAACGATGGGGCAAGGCCACGCATTCCGCGGTGAAGATGCCGCGCGCGGAGGCGTACTGGATTTCGCTGCATACGATGCCGCGCACGCTCTTTCTGGAACCGGCGCAGTTCGATCAGTATCTGCGAGACGAAGGGTTGGAATGGGTCATCGACTGGCGCGCGAAGAATGGCGAGGCGCAGAAGCCGAGCCGCGAGCGCTACTCCAAGCATGCGAAGACCTACCTGACGGCCGGCAAAGGAGACGTCTGGCAAAAGCCGCTCGGACTCGAGATCGAGATTGTTCCCGAGGCCGATCCGGCCGCACTGAAGCCGGGAGAGCGGCTTCCGGTCCGCCTGTTGTGGCACGGCAAGCCCGCCGCTGGCATTCGCGTCGAACGCG
>CAYUZM010001264.1:0-1906 GCA_964449665.1 uncultured Solibacteraceae bacterium | reverse complement strand
GTAGGCGAGGCGAAACGCCTCGTTCAACTGCGCGGAAGTTTCATTACCCGCTCGCTCAAGGACACGGCCGGCTAGCGCCTGGGCCCATTCGACCGATTGATCGCTGTTGAGCAGCGTGAGCGCCTGCGGCGCAGTGGTGGTGTTTGCGCGGCGTGCGCAGCTTTCATGGCTGTCGGGCACGTCAAAGGCGTTCATCATGGGGTACGAAGCCGTGCGCCGGACGGAGATGTAAAGACTGCGGCGGTGGTGGTCGGCGGGATCGGACGACAATTTCCAACCGCCCGCGGGTGGCGGCATGCCGGCGGGGAGCGCCGGATGCACGCTGGGACCGCCGACGGAGGCGTTAAGAAGCCCTGAAACGGCGAGGGCACTATCGCGAATCGCTTCGGCTTCGAGACGCTGCGGAGGATACCGCCAGAGTAGACGATTGGCGGAGTCGGCGGTGCTTGCCTCTTCGCGGTACTGCGAACTTTGACGGTAGGTGCTCGAAGTCACGATCAAACGGTGCATGTGCTTCGTGCTCCAACCGCTGCTCACGAACTCAGCGGCGAGCCAGTCTAGAAGTTCAGGGTGCGAGCGGCGCTGGCCCATGCGGCCGAAATCACCGGGCGTGGGGACGATGCCCATTCCAAAGTGATAGTGCCAGAGGCGATTCACCATGACGCGCGGCGTGAGCGGATTGGCTGGATCGGCGAGCCAGTTGGCGAGCACGGTCCGGCGCCCGGTAGTGGCAGCGCCCGGAGGGGGAATGATTTTCGCCGGGGCAGGGTCGAGGATGCTAAGGAACCCGGGCTCAACTTCCTCCAACGGCTTGGCGTAGTTGCCCACAGAGAGAATGTGCGTGGGCGGCGCGACAGGACCGAGGTCGCGCATACCGGAACTGACCGGCAGTTCGGAGTGATACAGGTGGTCGAAGCTGGCGAGTTGTTTCTGCAGAGCGTCGAGACGCTTTTTCTGGTCTGGCTTCAAGCGGAGCAGTGCGAGAAAGTCGCTTGGTTTGGAGATGATCTCAGCGCGATGGACCAACTGTTGCTCGAAAGGCGTTCGCTCGTTGGCGGGCTTGGCGACGGCAGCCTTGACGAGGTCTGGGAACTTGAAGAACTCGCCGCGAATTACGGTCTGGCGGCCTTCTTCCATGAGCGCTTCGATTTCCTTGCGGATGTCACGCGTGGCGTCGTCCCAGTCCTGCGACTTGCGCTTCTCCTCAGCGATGCGTTCTGGGGACCACAGAGGAATGCGGTCGTCGTTGGAAGTGTGGGCGAAGAAGGCCTGTAGGCGATAGTAGTCCTTCTGCAAGATGGGATCGAATTTGTGGTCGTGGCACTTGGCGCAACCGACGGTGAGGCCGAGGAACGCAGAGCCAACGGCGTCGGTGATGTCTTGCAGGGCTTCCTGGCGGCGCTGTTCGAGATCGCGTGCGTTCCATTCTTCAGGGTAGTGGCGGCTGAACGCGGTGGCGGTTCGGGCTTCAGGATCGTTCGGCCATAATTCGTCGCCGGCAATTTGCTCGCGCATGAACCGGTCGTAGCCCTTATCTTCATTGAAAGAGCGGACGACATAGTCGCGATAGCGCCAAACATTGAGGCGGGGCTCGTCGGCGCGGAAGCCGTCGCTCTCGGCGTAGCGGGCAACATCTAGCCAGTGGCGGCCCCAACGTTCGCCGTAGTGGGGTGAGGCGAGGAGGCGGTCGACGACGCGCGCATAGGCGTTGGCCGATTGGTCGGCGAGGAAGTTCTGGACTTCTTCGGGCGTAGGAGGGAGACCGGTGAGATCGAAGCTGACGCGGCGCAGGAGCGTGACCTTGTCCGCATGCGGGCCGGGCGCGATGCCCCCGCCTTCAAGACGCGGCAGGATGAATTCCACGATGGGATAGCGAAACCATGCCCCCGTGCCCCCTTCAAGCCGG
>CAYUZM010001263.1:0-1908 GCA_964449665.1 uncultured Solibacteraceae bacterium | reverse complement strand
TCCCCGCTTCGTTCGGGCTCCACGCAAACGCCGCCAGCGGAGGCACCTCAAACGAGACCGATCCCACACGCCCCGTGTGCCATCCCAATAGGCCCGAAACCACGCATGCCGCCAACACGCCCGCCAACGGCGCCGGTATCTTGTCCGAGCGTCGCGCCGCCCACCAGGCCACCACAATCACGATCAGCCCCACCAGAAACGTCTCCATTTGGATGTGGCCCAACTGGCCCGCCACCTGCACCAACTGCGCCAGCATCGAAGCCGACCACTCTCCCTGCTCCGGCTTCGGCAACCCCATCATCGACTTCAACTGCGAAATCACCATCATCAAACCGATGCCGCAACTGAAGCCCGACACCACCGTCAGCGGAATCGACGAGACAAACCGCCCCAGCCGCAACATGCTGAACACCATCATGAAGATGCTCGCCAGAATGGTGACCTTTGCCGCGCCGCCCACGCCCTGCTCGGCCACGGCCGCCGCCAGAAACGGCACCGTCACGCTCGCCGTTCCTCCGATGAGCACGCCGTTGCGCCCCAGCAGTGCCGTCAGCGGTCCAGTCAATACACTGGTGAAAATTCCGAACGCCGGCGGCAACCCGATCATCGCCGCCATTGCCAAGCCATACGGCAGCGCGATGAGAGCGGCGATCGACCCTCCGGCCAGATCGCCGCCCAACTGCCGCAAGCCGTAGGAGGGCAACTTCCCCCGCAGGCTCGACTCCAGGCGTCGTGCCGCGCGCGTCATGCCTAGGCGCCAATCACCTTCAGCAGCGCTTTCTGGAACTTCGCCATCTCTTCCGGCGTGCCCACGGTGATGCGGGCATACGTCGGCCATGCCGGCCAACTCCGCCCGATGTACACCTTCTCGGCCGCCATCTTCTGCGAAAGTTCGCGCGCCGGCATGCCCACGTCGATCATCCACTTGTTCGACACGCTGGGAATGTACTTGATCTTGTGCTTGTCGCAAAAGGCGAACTGCTCCTCGCGCAGCTTCCTCATGTCCGCCTTGCGCGTCTTCACCAGATCCTTGCAGGTCAGGCTCGCCGTGCCTGCTACCATGCCCGTCACCGGCAGCGCGCCCGCGCCATAGCTGCGAATTTTTTCGAGCAGGTCCGGACGCCCGATCGCCGCGCCCGCGCGCAAGCCCGCCATGCCATATAGCTTGGAGAAGGTTCGCAACACCACAACGTCCTTGTCCTTGGCCACCAGGTCGGTGCCGTAGGGCTCGTCGGTGAAGTGCACGTACGCTTCATCGAGCAGCAGAATCGAACCGGCCGGCTTATTCTCCAGCAGCCACTCGATCTCCGCCCTCGGCGTGATCGTGCCGCTCGGGTTGTTCGGGTTGCAGACGTAGATCACGCCCGCGTTCGGATCGGTCTTCGCCATCGCCTTCACGTCGTGCGTGTAGGTGGCTGTGAGCGGAACCTTCTTCACGCTGGCGCCGATGAATCGCGCCGCGCGCTCGCCCGCTTCGTAGCCCGGATCGCCCATCACCAGGCTCTTGGTGGGCGACGTGTAGGCCAGCATCATCCGATGTAGCGGGTCGCTCGAGCCGGGGAAGGGAAGCACGTAGTTCGGCTTCAGCCCCTCCATCTCGGCCAGCGTCCGCGCGAACATAAACGTCTCTTCGTATTGATACCGGCCGCCGTTCTTCGATACGCGCGCGATCGCCTCCAACGCCTCCGGGCACGGCCCCACCGGATTCTCGTTCGCGTTGATCTTCACGGCGTCGGCCGGCAGCGAGCCGATATTGGAAAGCTTCGCCAGCGCCGGCTCAGTGTAGGAGGACAAACCGGCGCCGCCGGCCAGTAACGACGCCAACCGGCCGAAGGTCCGCCGGTTGGACCCGCGCCGCAAGGAATCATGTTCGACGTTCATCGAACAGGGCTGTCTGGCCGGCCCCCC
>CAYUZM010001262.1:0-1911 GCA_964449665.1 uncultured Solibacteraceae bacterium | reverse complement strand
TCGGTGATGACGGCGTTCTGGCTATACGGCACCCCGTTACGCCGCAACCACCCACCGGTGTGGTTGGTGGTCGTCACCTTCAGCGAACCCCAGCGCTGTCCGGCCGCGGCATTGCCGTTTCCCCGTTCGAGGAACGCATCGAACGCGCCGCCGGCACGCTGCCATTCGGCCACCGCAGTGCCTTGCAGCGATCGCCCGCCCGCCGTGTTCGTCGGCTGCCAGTCCGCCCCCAGAGCGAAGTCGAGCTTACCGTCGCCGTCGATATCCTGCGGTGAAAAGCAGACGTTGTCCTTCTTCGTCACGCCTTCGAGGATGACGTGCTTCGTCCACCCCGGATTCTCCCACCACGCCAGCGTCGTCCCGTTGATCGCCACCACGTCCGGCTTGCCGTCCCGGTTCACGTCCGCCGTCGTCACGGCATATACGACCCCAAAATCGGCCTGAATCTCCTGCGGGCGAAACTTCACCTCCGCCAGCAGCGGCAAAGCCGAAAGAAAGAGCACCTTGGAGACGGCGATTCTCATGCCGCCGAGCATACCGCAACCCAGGCATCGCTTTTCAGAGAACTCCGCGATCGCAAATATTCGGCCGCGAATGCCGGTTCACTTTTCACATCAAATTGTGGCCCGCTTGGCAATGCCACTACGCATAGGAGGTTACATGGGAACCTTACCGCAGCCGCCAACCAATCCGCCCGCCTCCCCGGCGCCCCTCGTCGATTCGACACACTACGCCGCTCACCATCTCGCGGCGCATCCATGGAAATGGCTTGCCGTGACGCTGACGGCAGTCGTAATTGCCACCCTTGCCGCGGCCATCTACATGGCTGTCGGGTCGCAGGACCAGATCGTCCACTATCGCGTGATCTTACTCCTGCTGTTCTTTGCGATTTCGAGTATCAGCAGCCTCATTTTCACCTCCGCACCTCATGTGAAGCTGGAAGGCAACATCCAAGGGTTGGCCCTTTCAGTCGGAGGGCCGGCCGTGCTCTGGCTGATTGCCCTCTTGCTGTTCTCGCAGTTCTACAAGGAAGACCGGATTTCGTCCTCCTCGATGAGTGGCCTCGTTCAATCGCACGTGCAGAACCAACAAGCCCTGGGCTGGCAGTTCTATCCAAGCTGGAAAAGTAAACACGCAGACCTTACTAAATGGCTCGGAGCAAGCGATTCGGAGCAGTTGAGCAAGTTGCTGTTGGCGGCCCATTTTACTCCCCTGGGCGAGAAAATGAGACTACCCGTTGTCTCCACGCTGTTTGTCTACTTTCCCGGGAAAACCTCTTTGAAGCTGCAACGCATTCGCGGCGAGCAGCCGGAAGGGCGGTTGACGGTCCACTTTGCAGGTTCTCCCAGCACGAAGGATGGAACCGCGGCCTCAATGCTGCTTGCTACCTCGAACCTGGCTTCGAAAAAAGTCTCGCAAAGCTTCACGGCTACCGAACCCTCTCATGCGCCCGAAGCTAAATTGACCGATCTAACAACGGTCGATGCGCTTTTGCTGTCCCTTTACGAGAATGACGACCCCGGCGAAGGCGACTACACCCTCGTCGACATGAAGCGATTCTCCGAAAATGCGCAAGGTTCCATCAATCTGGGCATTCAGTCTTTCGACCGGGAACTCGACCGGTTCGCCGTCTCGCGCCTGCAGCCGTCCTACCTGAACGACCGTGGCACGATCCCCGTCATGTTCCAGGTGGAACAGAAGGCCGCATCGAGCTTAGACCCTTTGCGCGCGGAACTCATGGGATGGATGCAGCTCTTGGATGCTCGCGATCAGAACCCAAACGGACTCCCCGCCGCTGCAGTGAACATATTGACCAAGTCCTCGGATCACCTCCGGAAAATTCTCCCCTGCGTAAAGGGCGTCTGCTTTCAATCTCTGCTCACAGCAACCGCGAAAGACGCGCGCGCCGTC
>CAYUZM010001261.1:0-1914 GCA_964449665.1 uncultured Solibacteraceae bacterium | reverse complement strand
CGCTTGGTGCGGCTGGTCTGGTTCGCCGCGGCGAATTCCATAACCCGGCGGGCTAGGTCGGCATCCGCCCGGCTCTCGATGTCGAAACCGAAGCCCTGCCCTCCTTGCCAGGCGACCCGGCTTTCCTGACCCGGCTCCCAATCGTTCCCCCGACCGCGTCCCTGGCCTAGGACGTAGCGGACCGTGCCGCTGATCCCCTTCCCTTTCGTGATGTCTGCGACCATCGCCGCCGACCGTCAGACGATGCGACCGAGGGCAGCCTTCAGGTCGGCCATCGCATCCCGCAATGCCTCCCCGGCGGCAAATTCGGGGATGTCCCGGATCCTGTTGAACTGACCCACTGAAAATAGAGCGGCGGCTCCTATCGCCGTCCCTGGTAGGACGGTGGTCACCACAACCATCCGAAGGGAGCCGCCATGAAGAGAAGTCGCACACGAGCGTCCACGGGGAAAGCCCCGATGCCGTCGCCCGTCGCCACCGTGCTGATTCCGTTGCCGCTACTCGCGGTGCTGGCCGATGCGAAGACTGCGTTCTTCGGCCTCTGCCTCACGGCCGGGCAGCAAGTGTTCCAGACGCTGATGGAGCAGGACCGCGAGCAGCTCTGCGGGCCGAAGCACGTCCCGAACCCCGACCGCCAGGCGTATCGAGGCGGCAGTGTGCCGAGCGAGGTCGTCCTCGGTGGGCGACGGATCGTGCTGCCCCGCTTGCGCGCGCGGAGCGTGACCGGCGAGGAGCTCACCCTGCCCAGCTTCGCGTACGCCAGCGCCGACGATCCGCTCGACGCGCATACGCTCGAAGCGATCGCGGTCGGCGTCACCACACGGAAGTATCCGCGCACCTTGGAGCCGTTGCGGCCTGACATCCCCGAGCGGGCGGTGTCCAAGAGCGCGGTGTCGCGCCGCTTCGTGGCGCTGACCAGCGCCCGGCTGACGACGTGGTTGGCCACGCCGCTCGACGGGCTCGACATCCGCCTCGTCCTGATCGATGGGCTCCATTTCCGCGGGCACGTGATTCTCCTGGCCGTGGGCGTGGATACGCAGGGCACCAAGCACGTCCTGGCGCTGCGCGAGGGGACCACAGAGAACGCGACGGTGTGCAAGGCGTTGCTCGCCGACGTGCGCCAGCGCGGGCTCGACCTCGACCGCCCCACGCTGTTCATCATCGACGGCGGCACGGGGCTGCGGAAGGCGATCCGGGAGACCAGCGGCGCGCTCGGGCTCGTCCAGCGGTGTCAGGTGCACAAGGCGCGCAACGTCCTGGAACATCTGCCCGAGGCGCTGCGGCCGCGCATCCGTCGGGCACTGACCGAGGCGTACGCGCTCGCCGACGCCGCCTTGGCCAAGCGCCGCCTCACCCAACTCGCCGACGGCCTTGAACGCGATCATCCCGGCGCCGCCGCGTCGCTGCGAGAAGGACTGGACGAGACGCTGACGCTGCAAGGCCTCGGGGTCACCGGCGCGCTCTACCGGACGCTGCGCAGTACCAACGCGATCGAGAATCTCAACGGCTTGGTCGGGCACTTCGTGCGCAACGTCCGCCGCTGGCGCGACGGGCGCATGCTCGTCCGCTGGATCGGCGCCGGCCTTCACGAGGCGCGCCGGAGCTTCCGCTGCGTCCGCGGACACGCCGACCTCCCCGCCCTCATCCGTGAACTCGACCGCCGCACCCTCGACAGCAGAAAGGAGGTCGCATAGACGCTATTCGTCGAGCCGCCGCTCAGGTCCCATTCAACAAGGAGCGGGACATTCCCCCGCTGCCGGACCTGTGGGCACAGTTTCCGCCCCTCCAAGAGTCTGCCGGCGAGGTGAGAGTGCCGGACGGCATTCTGGCTGCTGATGGGCAGCAGGCTCCTGACGGGACTGACAGTTGGTGCCCCGCAACCCCTCCGTCAGTCATGTCCGTGGCCCAGGGGAG
>CAYUZM010001260.1:0-1919 GCA_964449665.1 uncultured Solibacteraceae bacterium | reverse complement strand
GGGGGGGTCCTTCGTGCGTGTGCTCCGTTCGCGGTGCGCGCCTTGGACGTCTTCTCCAGGGCTTTCAGTTCGTCGCGCAGGTGGTGGGGATGCTGGAGGCGCGGCTCCCAGAACTGGCGGTAGTTTTCCAGCCACTCGGTGGCCTCGGCGGGCGGCTTGGCTTCCAGGCGGCGCGGGCGGCGTTGCGCGTCGCGGCCATGCGAAATGAGGCCCGCGCGTTCGAGCACTTTGAGGTGTTTGGAGATGGCGGGCTGGCTGATGGCAAACGGTTCGGCGAGTTCATTCACGGTCGCCTCGCCCGTGGCAAGACGCGCAAGGATGGCGCGCCGTGTGGGGTCGGCAAGGGCGGCGAAGGTGGCGTCGAGAGTGTGCGTCTGCATAATTACCAACTGGTTATATAACGATTTGATTATGTACAAAAACGTATGGTCCGTCAAGACCTTTTTGCGCGATCGGCGATAGACTGTATCCGAATCGATGACGAACACGCGCAGAACCTTTCTCCTGAGCGCCACTGGCGCCGCACTCTACGCCGCCCCGGGCGAACGAATCTCGATGGGCGTAATTGGCGCCGGAGGGCGCGGCACGTTCGTGATGGGCGTGTTTCAGAAAGACGCGAACCTGAGGGTGGGCGCAATCTGCGACGTATATGAACCGAACCTGGAGCGCGGGTTGTCTGCGGCGTCGAAGGCGCAGGGCGGCGTTTCGGCCAGGGCGTACCGGAACTACAAACAACTGCTCGACGACAAATCGATCGATGCCGTGCTGATCGCCACGCCCGAGCACTGGCATCACCGCATGGTGCTCGACGCGCTGGCGGCGGGGAAGGATGTGTACGTCGAGAAGCCCCTGTGCCGCACGCCGGAAGAGGGCGTGGAGTTGATTGAAGCCGAGAAGCGTTCGAAGAACATCGTTCAAGTAGGCATGCAGCGGCGCAGCTATGACCTGTATCAAGAGGGCCGGAAGGTGGTGGCGGCCGGTACGTTGGGCACGGTGCGCATGGTGCGGTCGTGGTGGCTGAACACGCAGGTGGATGGCGGCAAGCCGCCGAAGCTGGATGGGGCGCTCGATTGGAAGCAGTGGCTGGGTCCGGTAGGCGACCGTCCGCTGGATGGCGATCTGTTCCGGCGGTGGCGTTTGTATTCCGAGTTTGCGGGAGGCATTGTGGCCGACCAGGGGGCGCACGTGTTTGACGGGATTCACATGCTGATGGGGTCGGGCGCGCCGCTGGCGGTGACGGCGGCGGCGGGGCGTCCGCACGCGGTCGTGGGCGATACGCCGGAGAGCGTGGTGCTGACGGCCGAGTACGCCGAGGACTTTGTGGGCGTGTTCACGGTGAACTACGCGGCGATGAAGTACAAGAGCCGCAACGACCAGATGAACCACCTGGACGGCAGCCTGGCGCGCATGGATATTGGGCGCGAAGACCTGCGGGTGTTGCCGGCCGGCAATGAGGACGTGCCGTCGGTGGAGAAGCGTTCGGAGAGGGGCTTCGGCTATGCGACCGACCTGCACGTGCAGAACTTTCTCGAATGCGTGCGCACGCGCAGGACGCCGACCGCGCCAATGTGGCTGGCCTTCCAAGCCGCGCTGGTGGCGCAGTTGGGCAACCTGTCGTTGAAGCATGGCCGCCGCATGAAATGGAACGCGTCTTCGCGTAAAGTGGAGTTCTCATGATGATCCGCCGCAGCTTTCTTACTTCGTTGCTTGCCGCGCCCGCGCTGATGGCCGCGCCCACGCTGACCGTGCGCCGCCGCGACGAGAAGGGCGCGATTGAGAATGAGACACGCTTCGATCCGGCGCGGTCGGCGATCATCCTGTGCGACATGTGGGACAAGCACTGGTGTCGCGGCGCGAACGAGCGGCTGGCACCGATCATCGAAAGGTCGCGTCCGATGCTGGAGGCCGCGCGGAAGAAG
>CAYUZM010001259.1:0-1925 GCA_964449665.1 uncultured Solibacteraceae bacterium | reverse complement strand
TCAGCGGATGGTGAACCATGGATCCGGTTTGCTCGGAGTTTCCGGGACGAGCTCCGACCTGCGCGACTTGTGCGAGCGTGAAGCCACCAATGTCCGAGCGGCGGAGGCGGTGCAGCTGTTTTGCTACCAGGTGAAGAAATGGATCGGCTCTTTCGCTGCGGCGCTGGGCGGACTTGACGCGCTCGTCTTCGCCGCGGGTATCGGCGAGAACGCGCCGGTCATCCGGCAGCGTATCTGCGAAGGACTCGGCTTTCTCGGCGTCGAACTAAACCCGAAGCGCAATGCGAAGAATGCGCCGGTGATTTCGCCGGACGCCGGACGCGTCAAGGTGCGGGTCATCCGCACCAATGAAGAGCTCATGATCGCGAGGTCCGTCACGCGCGTTCTCAAACTCGGCTTCAATCGGAGAACTTAAGCCATGCAAACCAACTTGCTCACGCCGGACCTACTCCACAGAATAGACGCCTATTGGCGCGCGGCGAACTACATTTCGGTCGGCCAGATTTATCTCTACGGCAATCCGCTACTCAAGCGGCCACTGACGATTGCGGACGTGAAGCACATGTTGCTTGGACACTGGGGCACCACACCTGGACAGAACTTCATTTACGCGCACTTAAACCGGGTCATCAAGAAGTACGACCTCGACATGATTTACGTCTCGGGCCCGGGGCACGGCGGTCCGGCGGTGGTCGGCAACACCTATCTCGAGGGCACTTACAGTGAGGTCTATCCTGACATCAGCCAGGACGAAGCCGGGCTTCAGAAGCTCTTCCTTCAGTTTTCGTTTCCAGGAGGAATTCCCAGCCACGCATCGCCGGAGTGCCCCGGTTCGATCCATGAGGGCGGGGAGCTGGGCTTTTCGCTCAGCCATTCGTTCGGGGCGGTATTCGACAATCCCGATCTCATCGTCGCCTGCGTCGTCGGCGATGGCGAGGCGGAAACCGCACCGCTGGCCACGGCGTGGCATTCCAACAAATTCCTCGATCCGGCCACCGACGGCGCGGTTCTGCCAATCCTCCATCTCAACGGCTACAAGATTGCCAACCCGACGCTTCTCGCGCGTATCACCCGCGAGGAATTAGAGCAGTTGCTCCGCGGCTACGGGTGGACGCCCTACTTTGTCGAGGGTCACGAGCCGGGGCTGATGCACGAGTCCATGGCCGCGACGCTCGACACGGCGGTGGAGGGGCTAAGGGCAATTCAACATGATGCCCGTGTGAATGGCAACCTAACTCGCCCGCGCTGGCCGATGATTGTTCTCCAATCACCCAAAGGCTGGACGGGGCCGAAGGTGATCGATGGCAGGCAGATCGAAGGCACCTTCCGTTCGCATCAGGTTCCGATCAAGGACGCAGCCACAGATCCCGAACATCTCAAGCTGCTCGAGGACTGGCTGAGGAGTTACCGGCCGGAAGAGCTCTTCGATGAACAGGGCCGCCTGAAACCGGAACTCGCCGAACTCGCCCCCCAGGGGGAGCGCCGGATGGGCGCGAATCCCCACGCCAACGGCGGAATTCTGCTTCGCGACTTGCGGATGCCGGATTTCCGAGACTACGCCGCTGAGGTGCCCTCGCCGGGGGTGCGCGGCATCGGCGACACGCGCGTGCTCGGGCCTTTTCTGCGCGATGTGGCGAAGCTGAACAGTGAACAGAGGAGTTTCCGGGTCTTCGGCCCCGACGAGACGATCTCAAACGGGCTGGAAGCCTTGTTCGAAGTGACCGAGCGCCAATGGGATGCTGCAACAGCGCCGACTGATGAATTCCTCGCACCCTCCGGTCGCGTGATGGAAATGCTCAGTGAGCACCAGTGCCAGGGCTGGCTCGAAGGCTACCTCCTCACCGGGCGACATGGACTCTTCAACTGCTATGAGGCGTTCATCCACATCGTCGATTCGATGTTCAACCAGCACGCCAAGTGGCTGA
>CAYUZM010001258.1:0-1926 GCA_964449665.1 uncultured Solibacteraceae bacterium | reverse complement strand
GTCGTCGTCGCGCGTGACGATGGGCGCGGCGGCCGCTCGCTCGCCGCCTACGTGGCGCGCAACGGACAGAGGCCGGACGTTGACGAACTGCGCCGCCACCTCGCCGAACGCCTGCCCAACTACATGATGCCCGCCAGCATCACCGTGATGGAGTCACTGCCGCTCACGCCGAACGGAAAAGTCGACCGCCGCGCCCTCCCCGCTCCCGAAATGGAGGGCTTCCGCCGCTTCGTCCCACCGCGCGACACCCTGGAAGTGAAGCTCGCGGCAATCTGGGAAGAGGTGCTCGAAGCGCGGCCCGTGGGCGTCGAGGACAACTTCTTCGATCTCGGCGGACACTCGCTGCTCGCCGTTCGCCTCATCGCCAGGATGGAAGAGGAACTGGGCGTGCGCGTGCCGCTCGCCGAACTGTTGCGCGCACCCGTCATCGCGCAACTGTCCGGCCGGTTCCGCCGCACGGCGTCCACCACCCCCAACCACGCCGCGTCCAACGACGCCTCCTCCAACCACGCCGCGACCAACCGCAACACGTCCAACCACACCACCTCCGACCACGCTGCCCCCAACCACATCGCGCAATACCACCCCGCGCTCGTCCCCATTCACCGCGCCGGCGGCCGCACCCCCTTCTTCTGCGTGCCCGGCGCCGGCGGCAATGCCATCTATCTCTACAGCCTCGCCCGCCACCTCGGCGAGGACCAGGCCTTCTACGGACTCCAAGGCGCGGGCATCGAAGGCGAGGCCGAGCCGCACACCACCGTCGAGCAGATGGCCGCCTATTACCTCGACGCCGTCCGCCAGGTACAACCAGCCGGGCCTTACCTCCTGGGCGGCCATTCCCTCGGCGGCTGGGTGGCCTACGAAATGGCCCGGCGGCTCACCGCCGCAGGAGAACGCGTGGAACTTCTCGCCATCATCGACACCCCCGCGCCTATCGATGTCCCCGCCCGCGACTTCTCTCCATGGGACCGCGCACGCTGGATCTCCGAACTCGCTCACCGCATCGCGCAACTGCTCAACCCCTCGGCCGAACTCTCCGCCGAATCGCTCCGTGGACTCGATCCGCACGCACAGATGCAGCGCTTCCACGACTCGCTCCAGGCAAGCGGCCTCTTCCCGAACGGCGCGCCGCTGGCCGATCTCGAAAACATCCTGCGCCTGTTCACCGCCCATAGCCAGGTCGTCTACGACGCGCCGCGCCAGACGCTGCCGTCCCCCATCACGCTCTTCCGAACCGAACGCGCCCCCGGACACCTCGCCGGAGCCGGCACGGACGAGACTTGGGGCTGGCACGCGCTCGGGCCCGTGGAGGTGCACCACGTTTCAGGCGAACATCTCTCCGTCTTACGCGAGCCGCATGTGCTGGAACTCGCCGCGCGCCTCGGCGAATGTCTCGCCCGCGCCGCCGCCGCGCCCTTCATCGGCGCCAACGAAAGGACACCCGCATGACCACAGCCGTCGTTCTCAATCTCCCCGAACCGGGACACATGAACGTAACCTATGCCACCGTCGCCGAACTGACCCGCCGTGGCGAGCGTGTCGTCTATTTCGCCACCGAACCATTTCGTGCGCAAATCGAAGCCACCGGTGCGGTTTATGCCAGCTACGGCAACCCGCAATCCTTCATCCCGCCCGCCCACACCGGTGGTCTGTACAGCGTGATGGCGTGGCTTATGGGCCTGGCTGAAGAGATCCTGCCTGGACTGCTGGAGCACATTCGCGCCGAGAAGCCCGCCTACCTCCTCGTCGATTCAATGTGCGTGTGGGGACATCTCGCCGCGCGCATCCTCGGCATCACCGCCGTCACCATCGCCTCGGTCTTCGTGCCCGACGACCGCCGCGTACCGCTCGAAGCCATGCTCGAGCAAGTCTACAGCCGCGCGTCGAAAGAACAAATCCTGGAAGGCATCGCCGCCCTCGATCAGT
>CAYUZM010001257.1:0-1931 GCA_964449665.1 uncultured Solibacteraceae bacterium | reverse complement strand
GAAAAAGCCCGCCCGTGTCGGCCGCCCGCGCGCCACCTTTACCACCAGCACCACCTGCTGCGGCTCCGGAAAATACTTCTCGAACAGACGTACATCAGATTCACACAGCGCCAGTTCGTTACGCGTGCGCGAGGCATAAAATCCCACCGGAGCCAGTCCCGCCAGGTCCGGCTCTTCTTTGTAATAGGACAGAAGCCGGTCCAGCCGCCCTTCGTCGGCTTCGTTCAGCAGGAATCCCTGGCCCTTCGAATGCGCACACGTCAGCTCGCGCGACGCCGTGATGCGTACCTCGTTTTCATCGGCCGTGCCGAACAGCACGCCGCCAACTTCCAGGCCCACGCCAGGCATGCTGTGCAGCCCGTCCAGCGCGCGCAGCACTACTTCGTGCATCACCACCTGTGAGTACACGACCTCCAGCTCGTGCCCTGGAGCTTGCCATGTGGAGAAAGCCGCCTGTCGCTTCGCCTGAAACATGTAGTGTCCCGCGCCGCCGGTCCCTCTCCAGCCACGCCCAACGCAACACTACATCGTACCGCGCGGGGAGCCGGCCGTGCGGCCCCCCGCTAGTACCTGTTGGCTAGTACGGCGAGGGGCTTCACCTCGTGCGGACGGCGAGGTCGAGGCCACGCAATCCGAAGCCTTGAATTCACAACAGCAGTTTGATGACGCCGACGATACTCGCAGAGGCACCAACACCCAGCGCAACGATAAGGACTAAACAGCCGCCGCTGGAGGAGGATGATGTCGATCTGGTGTTGTACTGCGACTTTAGGTCTGATACCAGAATGTAGCCGGTGCCCCGACAAGTGCTACAAACGCTGTTGTAGTCCCGCGAAAATCCGGAACCCACTGCTTTTACCGGGCGACCAGTTCCGGCACAGTCCGTACACGTTACATGATTTGACATCGTCTTATACGTCTCCTGTTCAAAGGGTCAATGAAGCATGTGCGCGGGTTTC
Organism: uncultured Solibacteraceae bacterium; assembly: GCA_964449665.1. Classification (GTDB taxonomy): domain Bacteria; phylum Acidobacteriota; class Terriglobia; order Bryobacterales; family Bryobacteraceae; genus JAFLBB01. Next base: position 972 of record CAYUZM010001257.1, on the reverse strand, counting down.
ACGGGATTCTGCAGTGCAACATCATTTGGAAGCCAGATCGCTTACGCGAATCTCGCCGTAGCGAAACTTAACGCCGCGGTTCCCGGCCGCACCTTCTTCTGGTTGTTGTTAGGCATAGCCCGTTAATACGCTTCCACAACGCCGAAGGGCCGCGGGATCATTGCTCGACAGAACACGGCCAACAATCCACGTCCCTGGCTGGAAGCGCCCACACGGCCAACGCGGTGACAACTGGCACGGCGGGTTCCAGCAGTCGACTGTGCAACTACTGGAACCGCCGATTTGCATCTACTTCTTATCGTTGGGCTTGACGTAGCCGCCACTCGTCATGGTGCCGGGGACGGTACCATTCGGGGTGTGGATCTTCACTTGCGTTCCGGCCGTCGCTGGCTTGTTATCCGAGGAGCTGTATTCAGTTCCGGCTTTGTCTTTCATCGCTTTATCTCCTTTGAAAGAAGCACATCGTGTACTTCTGGCCAATGATAGGGCACTAAAAAGTACTGGAGAAAGGTGTAAAGTTTGCTCTTGATAAATACGTATTCGATACGTATAGACTGTAGTGGTGCAACATTGGGAAACAAGGCGCCACCTGCTGGCCGACTGGCAAATAGATCTCATTGAGAAGGCATGCGCGAGCCACGACGTGAGCGACGTCGAATGGGGGCCAAGAACTCTTCGCTATTTGGCGGTTTATTCTGAGCCGCGTGATCGTGATCATCGGGGCAGTCGTGCCCTCAAGGAGCAGGTCCTGAATCGTTCAGCCCATGTACCTATGAAGATTAAGGATCTACAGCGGCGTCTCGATAAATACTTCGACAATGAAGGTTCCACGAGCGAGAGACGGATTGCGATTAACTTCTCCGAATCGCGTGGACCGCGCCGCAGTGATCAATATGCCATTAGTTACCCCTTCAACCATGGTAGAGGCGCGTGCCGCCAATTTTGGCGGGACTATATGCGATCAGGCATTTC
>CAYUZM010001256.1:0-1937 GCA_964449665.1 uncultured Solibacteraceae bacterium | reverse complement strand
CTCCGGCCGTGCTCACCTGGTCAGCCCGCAACGGCCTCACCGACTACCCCCACAACTTCGACAAGAATAACTTCGGCCCACGCGTAGGCTTCGCATACCGCGCCACGGATAAATGGGTTGTCCGCGGCGGCGGCGGCGTCCTCTATACCGGCCAATACGATCAGGCAACGCCCATCGTCGCCAACATCGGCTTCGGCCTCCGCACCGACGTCGTCTCGCCCGACGGCGGCCGCACCGCCGCGCTCCTCTTCCGCAACGGCCTCCCTGCCACGCAGTTGCCTTCGAACGATCTGCTCGTCCCCGGCTACGGTGCCGTTCCCGTCGGTGCCAACCCCACACTCGCCGTCGAATTCTTCGAACCCAACGGCCGAGTCGTGCCCTACCTCCTCACCTTCAACTTCAACGTCCAGCGCCAACTCCCCGGCAACGCCGTCGTCGAGATCGGCTATCTCACCTCCCTCGGCCATAAGCTCAACGCCCCTGGCAGCCGCTCCATCAATCAGGTTGACCCCAGCCGCATCGGCCCCGGCAACGCACAGGCCCTCCGCCCCTTCCCGCAGTTCTCCGACGTGTGCGTCATCTCGCCCACCATCGGCAACTCGAACTATCACGGCGTGAACTTCCGCGTCGAAAAGCGCTACTCCTCGGGCATCCAGTTCAACGCCAACTACACCTGGTCCAAAGCGATTGACAACGTCGAGGCGCGCGGCGAACTCGGCGGCAACGCGGGCGACCTCGCCTTCGCCAATCAATACGACCGCGCTGCCGACCGCGGCCTTTCCGGCAATCACATCGCCCATCGCTTCATCGCCAGCGCCACCTGGAACGTTCCCGCGCCCCACGTCTCCCCCGCGCTCGGCCAGTTCGTAAAAGGCTGGTCCTTCTCCGGCATCTTCGAAGCGCGCACCGGCTCGCCCTTCGGCGTCATCGAAAACAACGCCGCCGCCATCTATCCCACTGCCGTCACCGTGCGCTCCAATGCCGTCGCCCCCTACAGCCGCAATCCCAACTGGCGCGCCAACGTCCTCGGTGAAAGCTACTTCGATACGTCGAGCTTCGCCGCGCCCCGCCAATACACCTTCGGCAACCTCGGCCGCACCATCGCCACCGGCCCCGGCGCCATCGTCTCCGATCTCGCCGTCGCCAAAAGCTTCACGCTCCATGAACGCCACACAGTTCAGTTCCGCGCCGAAGCCCTGAACTTTCTCAACCGCGCCAACTTCGCTCTCCCCAACCAAAATCGCGGTGTCCCCAACTTCGGCCGCATCAACAGCCTGATTGGTGGAAATCAGGCCCGCATCATCCAGCTAGGCTTGCACTATAAGTTTTAGCGCCGCGCCGCCAACCCAACTCACCTCCTGGAGTATCTTAGAAGGGCCCGCGCCATGGGCCTTTCTATGCTGCTCCGCACCAGCGCATCCATGCTCCTCGTCGCCCTCCACGCCGCCGCCCAAAACCCGTTCTCCTCCGATCACGACTCGGGCATCGGCGCGCGCCTGTTTCAGACTCATTGCTCTTATTGCCACGGCGCTCGCGGCGAAGGCGGCCGCGGCCCCGATCTCACCACCGGCCAGTTCCGCCGCGGCGGCTCCGACCCCGAAATCTACTTCACCATCCGCAACGGTATCAAGGGCACCGAAATGCCCGCCGTCCAAGCCTCCGATGACGACGTCTGGCGCATGGTCGCCTTCGTCCGAACCCTCTTCGCCCCTGCCGCCATCGAAAAACTCCCCGGCAACCCCGCCGCCGGCAAAGCCATCTTCGAATCCAAAGGCCGCTGCCTCGACTGCCACGCCGTAGCTACACGCGGCGCAAGCATCGGCCCCGATCTCACCTCCATCGGCGACCGCTACAGCGCCAACTACCTCCGCAACTCGCTCCTCAAACCGGAAGCCGACGTCGCCATCGCCTTCCGCGGCATTCGCGTCGTCACCAAG
>CAYUZM010001255.1:0-1942 GCA_964449665.1 uncultured Solibacteraceae bacterium | reverse complement strand
TTGGCCTATCCGAGGCAGGGGGCAATGTACCTGGTGAAAGAGCTGACGAATGCGTCGCTGCCGGAGATTGGGCGGTACTTCTCCGGCAAGCACCATACTACGGTCTTGCATTCGATTCAGAAGATCGAGCAGCTCCGCCACCGCGATCCGGATTTAAACAGATTGATCCACAGCACAATCGATTCATTCAATTGAGGTTATGGAGATATCCACAGATGGGTGCCGGGAGTATGGTAGGAAAGCTTGTGGACGGAAACGGCGAGGTTTGCCGCACACCTGTCTCACGAATGTTTTCAACACTGGTGTGGGACAAGAAGCCTTTTGGTTTTGTATAATTTAGAGAGATATCCACATTTCCACAACACCGATTCCTACTATAGATAGATAGATTATTTCCTGTAAGAGGAAAACAGGACAGAACCGGTGGCCTCGGCCATTGGGACGGGGCCCAAACGCCCGGGGAGACGCAAATGGAATTCACCATCGCAAGATCCGATTTGGTTCGCGAGCTAGGCCTGCTGCAGGGCGTGGTGGAAAAGCGGACGACGATACCGATTTTGTCCAATGTGCTGGTTGAGGCATCGGGAGACCGGATCACACTGACGGCGACCGATCTGGAACTGGGCATCCGCTGTTCATGCCCGGCCAAGGTGAAGAAGCCGGGGTCGGGAACGATTCCGGCGAAGCGGTTGCTCGACTACGTCCGGTTGCTGCCGGAGTCGGAGATTCAGGTGAAGGTGGGCGACAACCACTGGGTGAACATCACCTGCGGCCGCTCGCGCACCAGGATTGCCGGCATGTCGCGCGACAGCTACCCGGAACTGCCGGCGTCGTCGGAGAAAGTGGCGGATCTGCCGACGGCGTTGCTGTCGTCGATGATCCAGCAGACGATCTTTGCGATTTCGAACGAAGAGTCGCGGTTTACGCTGAACGGCGCGTTGATGCTGATGCGCAGCGACGCGCTGGTGATGGTGGCCACCGACGGCCACCGGCTCTCGATGAGCGAGAGGCCGCTTGAGGCGGGCGGCGTGCCCGGCTTCCGCGCGTTGATTCCGCGCAAGGCGATGGGCGAGATTCTGAAGTTGAGCGCCGAGGCCGGACCGGAAGGCACCATTGCATTCTCGGCCACCGACAACCACCTGTTCTTCCAGATTGGCGACCGGCTGTTGATCAGCCGCAAGCTGACGGGCAACTTCCCGGACTTTGAGCGCGTGTTGCCGAAGGAGCATCCGCACTTTGTGACGCTCGCCAAGGACGAATTGAAGGCCGCCATTGAGCGCGTGGCGCAGTTCAGCGACGAACGCTCGCATGCGGTGCGCGTGCAAGTTTCGGCGGGCGAGTTGAAGATTCACTCGTCGCTTTCCGAGACCGGCGAGAGCGAAGACAGCATCGGGGCCACCTACGACGGTCCGAATGTCGAAATCGGATTCAACGCGGTTTATGTGCTCGATTTCCTGAAGGCATGCGGGGAATCAAGCGTGGCGTTCCATTTCAAGGACGCCGCCAGCGCGGGCGAAATGCGGCCCGCAGGCGATGACGTGAATTACGTCTACCGCTACATCATTATGCCCATGAGGATTTGACGGCCTTTGGCCGCTTTGCCGCGGCCCAGGCGCGAGAAGCCTACGCGGTTTTCCTGCGGCCCAAGAGCGAGCGCCTCTGGGGTTTGCGCGGCCCGTCCCGGCGGCTTACCGCGGCCGCCTCTGGCGGTTTTCCGCGGCCCGGGCGCGAGCGGCAGTGAAGGTCAGTGGATGCACACAGATAGGTTTTGAAGGAGTTTATGGCGACACCGGAAGTTTACGATTCGTCCAGTATTAAGGTCCTCGAAGGACTGGAGGCCGTGCGGCTGCGTCCGGCCATGTACATCGGTTCGACCCGCGAGGCCGGACTGCATCATCTCGTCTACGAACTCGTGCATAACTCCGTCGACGAAGCCCTGGCA
>CAYUZM010001254.1:0-1952 GCA_964449665.1 uncultured Solibacteraceae bacterium | reverse complement strand
CGCATGCCCAAAAATGGCAGCCCCTCTTCAACGGCCACGACCTCGCCGGCTGGGAATCCCGCGGCGACGGCACCTGGTCCGTCATGGCCGATGGCACCCTCCTCGGCCAGCGCGGCCCCATGGGCAAACCGCCCTCCAACGACGTCACCGCCCAGGTCTACAAAGACTGGCTCCACAAACAGGCCTGGCTCTACACCAAAGCCGAATACGATCAGTACGACCTCTCCCTCGAATACTGGCTCCCTGTCGGCGGCAACTCCGGCATCTCCCTCCGCGACACCTCCCGCGCCGAAAATGGCATCAAGGAACCGCCCGACTTCACCAAAACCCCCGCCAAATTCGCCTACGAAATCCAGCTCAACAACGGCTACCCCGGCGACCCCAACTTCTCCGGCATCATCTACAACCTCGCCAAAGCCCCCGCCGGACTCCAGATCCCCAACGACTGGAACAAAATCGAAATCTCCGTGCGCCGCGACAAGATCCGCGTCACCCTCAACGGCAAACTCGCCGCCGAACACCCCGGCGACCCCAAACGCCCCGCCACCGGCCCTATCGGCCTCCAACTCCATGACCGCGTCACCGTCGCCATGTTCCGCAACGTCCGCCTCCGTGTCGTGAACTAATCGGCCCTCGGCGTTACTTCTCCTCAATCCGGTACAAATGCGTCCGCGTCCGCAAATAGAACGCCTTCCCCGCGATCGCCGGCGATGCCAGAAAGCCCTCGTCCAGCCGGTTCTCACCCACCTGCTCAAACGTCCGCCCATGCTTCAGCACCGTCGTCTTGCCGTCCTCGCTGAAGAACCACAGCCGCCCGTCCGCATATACGGGCGACGACGAATACTCTCCGCCGATCCGCTCCTGCCACACCGTCTCGCCGGTCTTGGCCGCGATACAACTCGCAATGCCTGTATCGCCGATCATGTAGATCAAATCGTCCACCAACAGAATCGATGGCTTGTTCGACACGCCCCGCTTCACCTTCCACGCCACATGCGTATCGGTAACCACTCCTTCACCGCCGGTCCGCACCGCGAACAACTGCCCCGCCGAAAAACCCGTCGGAAAGAAGATCATCCCGTGGCCTAGCACCGGGCGCGTGCTCGCCGAATGCTGCTGGCGTTCCTCCACCCGCCACAACTCCTTGCCCGTGTTCGGATCGTACGAATAAGCCGCCTTCGCCCCCAGGCTGATCATCTCCCAGCGTCCGTTAATCCGCTCCACATGCGGAGTCGAAAACGCCTTCCGCAAATCCCCATCGGCCGCGGGCTTCCCGTTCTTGTCCAGATCCTGAAAGTCGATCGACCGTTTCGTCTGCCAAACCGTCTTTCCGGTTCGCTTATCGAGCGCCATCGCGAACTGAACGTCGCTGCCGTCGAAATGCATCAGCAACAAATTTCCAAAGATCACCGGCGACGACCCTGCCCCGCGAAAGTGGTTGCACTCAATGTCGCGCCGCTCCCAGATCACCTTAAACGTTCTCGTATTGATCGCGGCCGTTCCCGCCGACCCGAACGTGATATAAACCCGCCCCTCTTCGATCGCCGGCGTCGGCGAAGCCGGCGTGTTGAACGGGTGTATGAACTGCGGCTGCGCGACATCGAACAGCTTCCAATCGCGAATGATCTTTCCCGTGTCACGGTCGATGCACAATACAAACAGCTCCCGGCCATCCTTGCTCGCCGACGTCAACCAGATCTGATTGCCATAAATCACCGGTGACGACCATCCCCGGTCGTGAATCGGCGTCTTCCAGACGACGTTCTTCGTCTCGCTCCACTGCAACGGCAGTCCGCGCGCATCCGAATGCCCATTGCCTGCCGGCCCGCGGAACTGCGGCCAGTCCCCGGACGCGAATAGCGCCGCACACGGCGTCAGCAAAAGCGCCAGCAGAATCTTCGTGTACATATTCCTGTACCGGAGTATCGCACTCAGCCGCGCTCGACAATACC
>CAYUZM010001253.1:0-1960 GCA_964449665.1 uncultured Solibacteraceae bacterium | reverse complement strand
AAACCCGCGCGATCTTCCACCCCCCCACTCGCAGCTTCAAGCCAACCGGCGGCGCTGTCTCCGCAACGCCGTTCGCCGGCAACCTCGTGCCGCGCGCGCGGCTCAATGCCGTTTCGCAGCGTCTGCTCGAGTTCTATCCGAGCCCTACCGTGCCGGGCAACAACCTTGTCGCCAACTACAGCCGTAACGCCCGCTCGACCACCGATAACACGCAGTTCAACCAACGCATCGATTGGAACCACAGCCCCAAGAGCAACTGGTTCGGCCGCTACAGTTGGGGCGACGACGGCCTGCTAAACGGCACGGCCTTTCTCACCGATTCCACACAGGCCATCACCGTTGTGCGGCAGGCGATGATCTCCAATACGCGCATTCTGAGCAGTTCCATGGTGAACGAAGCGCGCGTTTCATGGAATCAGTTCAACAACGATCTGGTCGGCTATTTCGCCAACGGACGCGACGTGCAGTCGGATCTGAAGATCCCCGGCCTGTTCTCATCGAGTCCCCTCGCCTATGGCGTCCCCGCGATTGGGTTGGGCGGTGGCGTGAACGGTTTCGGCGGCGTCACGCCGTGGGTCACACGCAACAACAGCTTCCAGTTCATGGACAACTTTTCTGTGATCCGCGGGCGTCACTCGATGCGCTTCGGCGGCGAACTGCGCCGCGACCGCTATAACCAATTCGGCAACCAGAAGGCCACCGGCGAGTTCCTTTTCGATGGTCAGGCGACGTTCAACCCTGCCAGCCGCGGCGCCACGGGATTCATCTTCGCCGACTACATGCTCGGCGAAACCTCAACGGCCGCCCGCGTCGTTGCCATGGCCAATGCGATGCTGCGCCGCAGCTCCTACTACGCTTACTTTCAGAACGACTGGAAGGTGACAAGCCGCCTCACCATCAATATGGGCATCCGTTACGAGAATCCGCGCCCCTGGTACGACAAGTATCGCGGCATCATCAACGTCCAACTCTTCGACCCCGGCGTCGGTCCCGACGGCTTTCTGCCAGGATCGAAGCTGCCCATTCTCACTCGTCCCGGCGATGGCGATTTTTACGAGGATCTCAACTTCCGTTTTGCTAACGGGCAACTCACGCAGTCCGGTGATCAGTACATGGGACGCGGCCTGGTGAACCCGGATAACAACAACTTGGCTCCACGCCTGGGCGTTTCCTTCAGTCCCAACGCGCGCTGGACCATTCGCGCCGGAGCAGGCGTCTTCTATGTGCAGGACGCGGGCAACCCCACCTTCGACATGGCCCGCAATCAGGCCGGCCGCGACCTGTTCATCACCGACATTGAGAGGCGCAACGCCACGATGAGCGATCCGTGGGCGTTTGCCCGCGCCAGCGCGTCGTGCACGGGATGGTCTGGCACCTGCCTGCTGAGGCCGCAGGTGCTGGGCAACATCCAGAACATGCGCACGCCGGTCACCTATCAGTGGCTCTTCAATGTGCAGCATGAGCTGAGTTCGAATCTCGTGGTTGAGTTGGGCTACATGGGCAACGGCTCCAACAAGCTGCCGCGATTCCGCATCTATAACCAGCCGCTGTTGAAGACCGGCCCCACAGACACACGATCGGTCCTTCAGCGTACGCCGTGGCAGGACTACGGTCGGCTGCAGGAAGTCGACAGCGTCGACAACTCCAACTACCACGCCTTGAGCGGCAAGGTCACCCAGCGGTTCCACAAGGGACTCACCTTCATGCTGGGCTACACGTGGTCCAAAGCCATCGACGGCGGCAGCGCCATTCGCACCAACTCGGGCGATACGCTATGGCCGGTGAACAGCTACAACCTGCGCGCCGAGCGCGGCCTCTCGCAATTCCACGTCGGGCGACGCATGGTGGGCTCCTTCGTCTACGAACTTCCCTTCGGCAAGGGCAAGCCCTACCTCGGTGAAGGCGTGATGGCTGCCATCGCGGGCGGATGGCAGTTGGGCGGCATCGTCACCTTCGCCGA
>CAYUZM010001252.1:0-1961 GCA_964449665.1 uncultured Solibacteraceae bacterium | reverse complement strand
GTGGCGTCGGAACTCGGAAAGGGGCCCTCGCCATCGGCAACCACGCCTAAGGCGCCTAACTGGCGGGGCCGACGCAGGTCACTCTCACTATTGCGTGGCAGCGATTCAAGATCACCGGCACGCTGGCTGGCGGGCAGACCGGCCTTTGGATCGTCGTGCGCCAGTACGATTCAAACGGCGACGACTGGACTACCGGTTCGATCTACCTGTGGGGTGCATGCCTGCAACAGGGCAACGACCCGAAGATCGGGTACGCCCGGAGTTGGGCGTCGCAAACGGGGAAGATGGAGACCGGAATCGCGTGCGGAGCGGTCGTGATCTCCGCAAAGGACAACACGGAGTCGCCGCTGCGTGTGTTCGGCCCTGGATCGAACCTGGCGGATCATTGCCTCCTCGAAGTCACCGCAGGAGGCGAACTGATCATCGCAGGCGGCACCGGCAACGGCTACCGGTTCGCCGATCTCGCGAGCGCCAGCAATTCGTCCGGATGGTCCGGCGTGATCAAAGTCAAGACGCCCACGGGCACGACGCTCGGCTACATCCTGCTCTACACCAATCCATAACTCAAGAAAGGACAAACCGATGAAACTCACGTTGGACCATACCCAGCGCCTGAACCTGCACGCGCTCCTGGGCGCGCAACGGGCAGACGTCGCAGGCATTCGATCAATCTGGGCGATTCAGGATTCTATCGCACTGACGCCGGACGAGGCGAGCACAATCCAACTGAAGCGCGAGATGATGGGAGGGGAGGAGCGAGTGGTCTGGAACCCTTCGCTGTCGATAGCGGCCATTGAGTTCGAGTTCTCCGATGGGGAAGCGACTCGTATCAAGGCTGCGATCCAAACGTGGGACTCCTTTGGAGTCAACCTTGATCGATCATGGTTAGAACCACTCGTGCAAGTGCTGTTCCCCGACAGGCCAAGCTGACGAATTCTGGGGCTGAAAGGCGCGCGACCGGAGTGTTCAGATGGGAACCGATAGATTCTGACATATTCCGATAGACAGACACACAGAACCTCATGTATGCTTAGTATCAGTGGTCAAACCGGTGAAACCCAACGATTGGTACACTGCGAGAGAGGCTGCAGAATTACTCGGTGGAGAGGTGACTGAGGCCACACTCAAGGAGTACTGCAAGCGCGAGGAAGTCGAGGCCAAGAAAGTTGGGCCGAAGCAGCGCTGGAAGATCCGCGGGGCTTCAATCATCGAACTAAGGCGAAAATGGGAAATCAGCTAGCGAAGCACGCTCGTGGCGATTCTCCTGCCCGTTGTGGCATCATGGACGTTTTCGACTCTGGAGCAAAGAAAGACCTCATGGCGATGCAGAACAAGACTGCCCGAAGGCACGCCCCCCTAGCCACCGGTGCTGCGGCGAAGCGATTAGCCGACCCCAAAGCCCAGGAGCGCTTGAACCGAGCGCTTACTCAGTGGGAAATCCGGACGAAGCCACTCGTCGAGGCTGTGCGTTCTTCAGAACATCTCACGGAAAAGGACTTCGCGATCCGAATCAACACGAAAGGTTGATCGGGCGTGATCGTGAAATGGAGTGGCACAACCGCAGCAAAAAGTATCGTTCGTCGACTTCCGAAGCCGTTCACTGACAGACGTACTCGCCTTGAGCGCGCCGCCATTCACGAGCAGAGATGAGGCTCACCGCCAGCTCGAATATGTAGAAGGCTACGTGCGAGACCTGGGGTGCCAGTCGCTGGTCGTTGAGGGCCACTACATTGACCGCGATCATATGGAGGACCACAGCGTCTTCTATTCGAAAAGCCTCCAGTCATACCCCAACGCTTGTCGGCGGGTCCACTTTTTCTCGTGTCAGCCTACCGTCCTGCGGCGCGAATTGAAGCGCCTCCGGAGCACGGTCACGCCCGAGCATTTTCGAACTGAGAGCGCCGATTTTTCGAAAGAGTTCTACCTCGGATTCAGTGTGATCAAACCTCTGCCAGGCTGTC